>NZ_JRAT01000012.1:0-142500 GCF_000765945.1 Porphyromonas gulae | reverse complement strand
GAGCCATGATGTTCATGAAGGGTATCTGGCGCAAGCCCGGTGTCTTCAACGTGGAGGAGTTCGATCCCGATCCGTTCCTCGAAGAGGTGGCCAAGCAAGGGCTCCCTTGGCACGAGAAGCACGACATCGACTTGGAACTCTAACCCCCGTAAGGAAGAAGAAAGACATAGAGCTATGGTACTCTTGATCGTGGATCCGCAGGTGGATTTCGTAAGCGGTTCGTTGGCTGTCAAAGGCGCACCGAAAGCCATGAAGGCTTTGGCCGAATATATGGCTGCACATCGGAAGGAGATAAAGTCCATCGTCGTGACGATGGATCAGCATCCGGCCGATCATTGCAGCTTCGTGGCACAGGGCGGACAGTGGCCGCCGCATTGTGTCCGTTATACGGTGGGTGCCGCTATCGAACCATGCATTGCGGAGGCTCTGGCTGCTTGTTCGGCAGAGGGTATCCCTGTCGAAATGATAGAGAAGGCTACTACGCAAGAGCGCGATGCTTACAGTGCCTTCGAGACGGAAGTACCCGATTCGTTGCGCTCGGCCGAACGCATAGTCGTGGCCGGAATAGCGGGCGATTACTGCGTGCGTCAGAGCGTGCTCGATCTGGAGCGTCATGGTCTCGGTGAGCGGATCGAACTTCTCAAGGAGGGAATCGCCTATATAGCCGAAGAGGAGAACCGGCCGTAAAATGCTTGCCCGCTCTTTCTCCCTCGCGGAGGAAGCCTTTCCTTTCAGGATATACTGTCCAATAATTAGACGCCGATGTCTAATTATTGGACAGTTCCTTTTTAGGGGTAATGGCGTAAAGCGTTTGTTTACAGTGCTGTATGGAGTTTGGCACGGCGTTTGAAACTATTCTTGTATAGAAAACATCATACCGGAATAATATGCGTTTCCAACATTATCTCATTTGTACGGCTGCCGTAGCGGCTTTGGCGACGAATCCCCTTACGGGCCAATCGAACATGACCCTCGAAGAGTGCGTAGACTATGCACGCCGGCACAGTTCGGCCGTGGCTCTGTCCGTTGCGGAGCTGGAGCAGTCCAAGGCCGATTATCTTCAGGCCGTCGGCAGTTTTCTGCCCCGTGTATCGGCCGGAACCGCTGCTTCGTGGAACTTCGGACGCGGATTGGATGCCGAGACGAATACCTACACCGACATCAACAGCTTCAACAATTCGTACAGCATACATGCCACGATGACTCTCTTCGACGGTTTGCAGAGTGTCTATCGGTTGCGGATGGCGCGTGCACGCCGGGAGTCGTCGCGCCTCTCCGTTCGCGAGCAGCAGGAGCTGGCAGCCCTCGGAACCACGGAGGCCTACTACGACCTCGTCTATGCGCGCCGAATGCAGGAGCTGGCCATGCAGAAGTACGAGGAGAGCAGCCGCCTCCACCGGCAGACGGCTCGAATGGAAGAGCTGGGGATGAAAAGCCGTCCCGATGTCCTCGAGATGCAGTCGCGAATGGCCGGCGACCGTTTGGCTCTGACCCGGGCGGACAATCAGTGCATCATCGCTCTGATCCGACTCAAAGAGAAAATGAACTTCCCCATCGAAGACGAACTCATCGTAGACGATATGCCGGCTGACAGCCTCTCTGCCGACATGGCCCAATCGGACAGCTCGGCCGGCGTCTTCGCCCGTGCTGCCCATCATCATCCCGTCCTCCTCCGTGCCAGACTCGACGAGCAGGCTGCCACCGACCGTTTGCGAGCCGCGCGAGGTGCATTCCTGCCGAGTGTGTCGGTATCCGGAGGATGGAACACGGGATTCTCACGCTTTTTGAACGGATCGGACTATACGCCCTTCAGCGAGCAGTTTCGCAATCGTCGGGGGGAATACGTCAGTCTGAATCTGAGTATCCCCATCTTTTCGGGCTTCAGCCTCGTGAGCCATCTGCGTCAGGCGCGCGCCGAGCGCAGGGCGGCAATCGTCCGACGGGGCGAAGCGGAGCGCAAGCTCTACAGCGAGATCGCCGAGGCCATGGCCGACCGGGATGCCGCTCTGGCTTCCTACCGTCAGGCAGAGGAGCATACCGATGCCATGCAAGCTGCTTACGAAGCCGTCTTGCAGCGTTATGAGGAGGGGCTGAATACGGCCATCGACCTGACCACTCAGGCCAATCGGCTCCTCGATGCCCGTGTGCAGCGACTGAGAGCGGCCATGACCTACCGGCTCAAATGCAGGCTCATAGCCTACTACGGCTGCCTTTCGGACTAAAACTTTTCTTTTCTCCCGTTCGTATCAAATCATACCATCATCATGGATAGAAAAATAGAAAAAAAGAAGACGCTCATCCCCCGTAAATATTATCCCTATGCAGGGGGAGCGATAGTAATACTCGCCTTGGCGGCATGGGCCGTATTCGGTAATCACAGCACCAAGTTCAGAGCCGAACGCGCTCGGATCAGCATCGACAGCGTGCGCCGGGGCGAGTTCAACGACTATGTCCGCATCAACGGTCAGGTGCAGCCCATCAACTCCATTCAGATCAGTGCCGTAGAGGGCGGAATGGTGGCGGAGAAAGCCGTGGAGGAGGGTGCCATGGTGCACAAGGGGGACATCATCGTGAGGCTGACCAATCCGATGCTGAACCTGAATATCCTCGACAGCGAAGCGCAGCTTGCCGAGAAGCAGAACTTCCTGCGCAATACGCAGGTGACCATGGAGCAGGACAGGCTCAACCTGAAACGCGAGAGCCTCAACCTCCGATTGGATATAGAGCGCAAAAAGCGGAAAGCCGAGCAGTACGCCCGGCTCTATAAGGAAAAACTCTGTTCGCGCGAGGAGTATCTGCAAGCCGGCGAGGACTACCAATATGCCGTGGAAGGCAGCAAGCTCGTCATGGAACGGCAGCGACAGGACTCGCTCTACAGGGGGATACAGGTGCGTCAGATGGAGGAGAGCCTGCACAATATGCGCCGCAATCTGGAGATGGTGCGCGCCCGTGTGGAAGATCTGAACGTGAAGGCTCCGGCCGACGGTCAGCTGGGACTTCTGGACGTGGAGATCGGGCAGACGGTAGGAGCCGGCAGCCGCATCGGACAGATCAACGTCCTGTCCGACTACAAGGTGGAGGCTATGATAGACGAGCACTATATCGATCGGGTCAAAGCCGGTCTGGCCGCTTCGTTCGAACGGCAGGGTAGGGACTTCTCCCTTCGTGTCCGGAAGGTGTACCCCGAGGTTCGGGACAAGCAGTTCCGTACCGACTTCGTATTCGACGGAGAGCGACCCGACAATATCCGCACAGGCCAGACCTACTACATCAATCTGCGTCTCGGACAGCCGTCCGAAGCCATCATGATCCCACGCGGAGCCTTCTATCAGAATACCGGTGGCCGATGGATATTCGTCGTTACGCCCGATGGCAAGCGAGCCGTTCGCCGGGACATCACGATCGCCCGTCAGAATCCGCAGTATTATGAAGTTACATCCGGTCTGCATACCGGCGAGATGGTTATCACCTCTTCGTATGATATGTTCGGCGATGCGGAAGAAATTATCCTGAATTGACCTATCTACAGACTCCGTGTAAAAGAGAAACGATATGACTCTTATTCCTTTTCCTCTATTAAAGAATCGAATCATGCAAATATGTCTTATAAATTCATTTTTGCAGGATTGTAAAGAAGAATTTCCAAGCCGAAATTCATGGTTGCAAGCTTGCAGCATACAATTTCGTCGGAAAAATCGCTTGTTGCAAGCTTGCAACATGAAATTTTGGTGGAAAAATTACTTGCTGCAAGTTGCAGAAAGCTTTTTCGGTCGAAAAATTACTCACTGCAAGCTTGCGACTATAAATTTCGGAAGCAAAATTTGTCGCTGCAAGCATGTATCAGCATTTTCTGCTACGGAAATCGCTATTTACAAACTTGAATCAAAAGGATATTAGTCATAAGGTTAATTTTTCCTTCGAGAATACAACCATCATTCCATCATTCGTCATCATTATCATGCGTACTTACTTCAAATTCCTTAGCAGAAACAAACTCTACACCTTCGTTACTATCGTAGGTTTTGCCCTCTCGCTCATGTTCGTCTTGCTACTTAGCTTCTATGTGCAGCGCGAACAGCAAGCCGATCGTATTCATACCGATTACAAACGTATCTATCAGTACAATGTCGAGAGCAAGGATAGCTGGAGCGGATTTATCTGTTGCTATCCTGCCGGAACGCTCATTCGCGAGCAGGTACCCGATGTGGAAGAGATATGCCGCATCAGCGAATACAACGACAAGGAATACATCTTTATCGGTGCCGACAAGCAAAACGGGTTGATTGCCTCCCATCTTTCGGTCGAATCCAATTTCTTTACTTTCTTTGACGGCTACAAACTCCTTGAGGGTGATCCCAAAACCGTCCTTTCCGAGCAGAACAGTGCCGTTATCTCCTCCGCGTTGGCAGCCCGTATCTTCGGCAACATGTCTCCCATCGGGCAGGAGATTTCTTTTTTCGATTTTTCCAAAGACAAGCAGACCTTTCGGATCACGGGCATCATGGAGCCGATGCCGGATAACTGTCATATCAGACCGGCCGAACTCCTTTTCTATCAGGAGCCCAAAGAAAACAACTACAACAACGGCAACTATGTCCTCTATCTCAAAGCTCGCGAAGGAGCCGACCTCACGGCACAACTGCCTGCCGTGCAGAAAGCCGTCCAAGGCAAAGATGTCATATTCGCTTTCGACGAGAAGGCCGAGGTGAAGCTCCATCCGCTGGAGAAATGCTATCCGGAGCCGCTATTCCCCAAGGAATACGCCCTAATGGTGCAAAAAGGAAATCCCGCCCGCACGCGCATACTCATTGCCATCACCCTTTTGGTCCTGATCATTGCCATTATCAGCTATATCAATCTGACCCTCGCACAGGCAGGCAGCCGTGGCAATGAGGTCGCCCTCAGAAGGCTCTGGGGGAGTAGCCGTCTCGCCATCGTACGCCGCCTCTGGTTCGAGTCGCTTCTGCTCATCTTCCTGAGCACGCTGCTGGCCGTATTCGGCATGTTCGCACTCGAACCCGTATTCGATCGCCTGTTCGATACGCATCTCTATCTGGCACGGCATATTTCGCCCATGCTCATCCTGCTGCTGATCGGCTTCATGCTCCTGCTGAGCATCGTGTGCGCAGCCCTGCCCGCATGGTTCATATCGCGGTTTCGTCCGATCGAGGTGGTCAGCGGCAAGTTTCGCCGTGTGGTCAAGAGCAGCTTCTCGCAGATTATGGTCATTTCCCAGTATGCCATTACGATGATCCTGCTGGGCTGTACCATGGTGATGGCCGTGCAGATCGACTATATGACCAACTCCGACATGGGCTACGATTACAGGAACAAACTGATCGTAGACGTTTTCAGACTGGATCCGCAGATCGTCAATACGATGAAAACCGAAATGGCCAAAATCCCCGGCATAACGGGTATAGGTCTCACCCATGGCACTCCGCTGAACGAAGGCAACAACAACACCTCCGAATACCGTGGCAAGCCTCTCTCCATGCAGATTTTCTCCATGGACTCCGTGGCACTGAGCCTGTTCGATCTGAAGATGAAGCCCAACGGCCGCAAGACCGACAAGCCCTATAGCACCCTCTATCTCAGCCGATCCGCCTACAACGACTTCGATGTGGCCAATCTGCCGGACGGTGTCATTCATTGGGGCAAAGCCGGCGAGTTCCACTATTGCGGCGATGCTCCTGAAGTTCATTTCGGAGGATTCAAAGAACCACAACCGAGCTATCTCTTCATCCCTTATCCCAAGACATCCGCCTGGTCGTGGTCCGTACTGGTCGGCTATTCCGAGGGGGCCGATCCGGAGCAGTTGATCCGAAGCATACAGGCCGTTTACTCCCGTGTTACGGGGCAGCCCTATACCGAAATCCTGCGTTCGGAAGACATCATAGCCTCGCACAGTGAGGAGGAACGTTCGCTCAGCGGTTTTCTTCTCCTCTTCAGCATTCTGGCACTGGTCGGCACGGTGATGAGCGTCTTTGCCATGGCAGCCCTGCGCATCCGTCACAAGCAAAAAGAAATAGCCATCCGCAAGGTGGTCGGAGCGCGCGAAGTGCAGATATTGCAGATTATCGGCCGCCGCAGCCTGTGGAATCTGCTCATCGCCTTCGCCGTGGCCACTCCCGTCATCTATCTGGTCATGAACCGCTGGCTGCAAGGCTATACCTATCATGCCGATATGCCTTGGTGGGTATTCCCCGCATCGCTTCTCTTCGTCTCCGCAGTAGCCATGCTCTCCATGCTCAGCATGGCCATGAACGCTGCATCGAGCAACCCCGTGGACTACCTCAAAAACGAATAAAAACAGCAGCATCAAAAACGATTGTCGTCACTATGCGTACTTACTTCAAATTCCTCAGCCGCAACAAACTCTACACCTTCGTCACCGTATTCGGTTTTTCCGTATCCCTGATGTTTGTCATCATATTGGGCATATACGTCCGGAACGAAATGTCCGTGGATCGCTTCCACTCGAAGGCCGACCGCATCTACATGCTCTGTTCGGAGGAGGGTGCCAACTGGTCTAATCTGGCTCCCCCGTATATACAGAGCATCCTGCCCGACATCGAATCATATTGTCGTGTGGCGAACAGAGATGTATACGTCCAAATGCCCTCCGGAGAGAGACTGAAAACGCCCATTCTGTTGGCAGACAGCACCTTTTTCACCCTCTTTGATTTCCGTCTCACGAACGGCATCCCCTCCCAAGTGCTCAACGACCGGAAGTCAGCCGTCATCTCTCGGGATTTTGCCCGCAAGCTCTTCGCCGATAAGGATCCCGTGGGACAATCCGTATTTCTCTACAATTTCCCCTGTACGATCACGGGCGTAATGGAGGGAATCCCGTCCAACAGCCAGTTCAAAAAGGTGGATATTGTGGTCAATTACCATTTTCTGTCCGATTTGAGCGGCGAGAATGCCTTCCGCTGGGGTAATTGCAGTTTTATGGCCTACTATCTGCTCAAAGCCGGAACCGACCTTGAGAGCAAAGCCCGAATCCTCGAAGAAACATTCAAGAAGGAGGCGTTTATGTGGCTCTATCATCAGGGTTTCCACAAAGAAGTCCACTTCGTCTCTCTGCCGGATTGCTACTTCGATAGCAGGGTCGTGGAAGCCAATCTGGAGAATCGCGCCAACAATATGACCAAAGTGAAAGTGCTGACGGGTATCGTCCTGCTCATCCTCGTTATCGCCGTGCTCAATTATGTCAATATGACTGTCGCACAGGCCGGTTTCAGGGGCAAGGAATCCGCCATTCGCCGTCTGCTCGGCGGAAGCCGTTCGGGAGTCATCCGCAAGCTCCTGTTGGAGTCTCTGGTCATGACCCTGCTCACATTCATCACAGGTCTGCTGTTGGCCTTTGCCTTCGAGCCGTTTTTCAACCGCGTGCTGGAGACGACCCTCGACCTCAAACATCAGTTTACTCCCTCCACCGTCATTGCCATAGCCCTCTTCGTCGTGCTGCTATCCTTCCTGTCGGGTATTCTGCCGGCTTGGATCATCTCCCGTTTCAAACCGATAGAAGTGGTCAAAGGCACACTCCGCTACCGCATCAAAAGCACTTACTCCAAGGTGCTGATCATCTTCCAATATACCATTGCCGTCGCTCTGCTGGTATGCAGCTTGTTCATGATCCGTCAGACGCATTACCTCATTCATTCCGACTTGGGATTCCGCACGCGTGGCGTGCTCTGGATGTCCAATACGGCGGATTCCGTTCCGAAGGGAATGCTTCGTGCCGAATTGGAGAAGATCCCCGGCGTGGAGAAAGTATCATATGCATGCGGCAATCCTATCCGGTATGTCAATAATATGTCGTTCACCAAAAACGGAGTGAACGTGAGCACTTGGGAAATGGTGGTGGACTCCGTCTTCTTCGATTTCTTCGAGATCAGTCCGATACCGCTGACGGACGAGCCGGTGGAGACCTTTTTCGACAGGGAAAAGATGCGTGCCGCCCGAATTATTCCCGAATGGGGTAATATGAAGATGTTCAACGCCGTCCAACCCGATCCCGAGACCGGCATATTTACCCAGGGCGATGACGATAACGACGAGGTGAAGTATCGTATGGTGGGACGTATCCCCGACCTGAAATACAAACCCCTCAACATGGAACAGTCTCCCCTGCAGATACGTCCTCTCTATGCCCGCGAACAACCATGGGTAACGCTCGTAAGGGCCTCGGACGAGGCCGACAAATCTGCCGTCCTTGCTGCCGTGAGCGACACTTATAAGCGAGTGACCGGAGCCGAGGACATAGAACCCCTCTGGGCTGAAGACATCATTCTGGACCGGTACAAGTCGCAGACCAATCTGTCGCAGCTCATTTCTGCCTTTGCCCTGCTCACCGTCCTTATTATGGTGATGGGCGTCTTCGCCATGAGCCTCTATATGATCAAGCAGAAAGAGAAAGAGATCGCCCTTAGAAAGGTCAATGGTGCCACGGTGGCTACCATACTGGCCATGCTCAATATCCAGTCGCTCCGCCGTTTCGGTATAGCTCTGCTCATAGCTCTGCCTGTATCGTGGTGGGCCATGGATCGCTGGCTCCAGACATTCGCTTTCCACATCAGGCTGGACTGGTGGGTATTTGTCGTTGCAGCCCTCATCGTCTTGCTGCTATCGCTCGTGAGCACGTCGCTTCAGAGCTGGCGGGCAGCCTGCGCCAACCCCGTGGACTACCTCAAAAACGAATAACAACCTCAAACGATATATAGCACATCATGTTACCTCTCAGACTTGCTGCTCGCCGCCTCTTCCGACAGGGCGAACACAGCATCAGCAAACTCCTGACGCTTACGCTCGGACTTTCCGTCAGCGTGCTCCTGCTCTCTATCGTCATCTATCAGCGAAGCTACGAACGGGATTTCCCCCATCATGATCGCATCTGCATCGTCAAGACGCATGGCACGCGCCAAAGTCAGGAAGGGGATAAGCCGGAAGAACTCGACTTCCCTCAGGTCAGCGGAGGTGTTGCCCCTGCCATTCAGGAGGAAATACCGGGTGTGGAACTGGCTACCCGAACGACTCTGTATGGCACCTCGAAGATGGTACTCGAAGACAACAAAACCTACGAGACCAAGACGCTGCTCGCCGAACCGGCTTTCCTCGACATGTTCGGGGTGGAACTCATCGCCGGCGTCCGGGATAGTGCCTTGCGCGACAATATGACCTGTCTGATCTCCGAAAGTTTGGCCCGGAAGATGGGGGGCGATGTCTTGGGCAAACGGTTGCGACCGGCAGAAAGCAAATCGGGCCGAGCCATCACGATCGGAGGAGTATTCGAGGATCTGCCACACAACAGCAGTATCCAAGCCGATATGCTCCTGCCCATTACGTGGATGCCGGCCGAGAGCCTGAACAACTGGATCGGCAACGACCGCTACATAGCCTACGTTCGCCTGCGTCCCGGCGTGTCGCCCGAGAGCCTTGACGGGGCTCTCCTGGAGATGCAAAAGCGGCATCAGGATATGGAAGTCTTCCGCAAAGCAGGAGTGGAATTGCACTATTCCCTCACGCCCTTCAATCGCTTGCGTCTGGAAGATCCTACCTTGGTCAATATGCTGCAAATACAGCAGATCGTGGCCATAGCAGTGCTGCTTATTTCGCTGCTGAACTACGTGCTCATGACCCTTGCCTCCATGGTCAATCGCCGGCGCGCAGCTGCCATTCGCAAGTGTTACGGAGCTATGCCCGTGCAGATACAGGGCACGATGATCTGGGAGACCTTCCTCTATCTCCTCCTCTCTCTCGTGCTGGCCGTCCTGACCCTTGTACTCTTCCGCAAACCGATGGAGGCTCTGATCGAGACTCCGCTGCTGCATCTGATCTCGTGGCGCGTAGCCGCAGCCTTGGCCGGAGTATTGGCCGTGGCCACTTTCTTCATGGGATGGATCCCCGGCTACTCCCTGTCCCGTACTCCGGTGATGAATATCTTTCGCAAGTCGGTAGTGCACAATCGGCTCTGGAAGCTGGGGCTGCTGGCTGTGGAATTCGTGGCAGCCACTTTCCTCTTCGGCCTTTTGGCTGTCACCGGTCTGCAATACCGGCACATGGTAGGGCAGGATGCCGGGTACAAAGCCTCCGGCCTGTATTATGTCCCCATCGAGTCGCTGGATCAGCAGCAACTCCCCGTCGTGATCGAAAAGCTCAAGGCACTGCCCGAAGTGGAGGGCTATACGCTGACGACCGCCTTGCCGGCTTCTTCCGGCCAGAGTGGAGATAACCTGATCGACCCCGTTACGGATCGTGAACTGATCAATGTGGCCGACCTCTTCTACGTGGACGAACACTATCTGAATGTCTATGGCATCAAGCTGCTCGAAGGGAAAAACTTCGACACCGCCACCGAAAAGGACAGAGAGATCATGCTCAGTAAGAAAGCGGCTGCGGAATTGGCTCGGCTGATGAATTGGAAAGACGGTGTCATCGGCAAGAATATCATCCTGACATCATTCGGGCGAGTGGTGATTCGCGGTGTGTACGACGATCTCATGCTCCGCCGTCAGCACCTGAGCCCTTACCCCGAAAAGCTGCCTTCCGCCATCGTCTATGGGGACGCTTGGCTGCATTATCTGACGATCCGCCTTCGCCATGACAATGCCGAGCTCCTCCATCGCGTGAATGGCATCCTCTCCGAAGCCGATCCCTACAAGGAGACTTCTTTCCTCAGTGTGGAGATGGAGCTTCTCAGTCGCTTCGAGGCGGCCAAGACCTTCCGCAATACAATCCTCTTCGGCAGTGTCGTGGCTATCCTGATCGCTCTGATCGGACTGGTCGGCTATGTGAATACGGAGGTCAATCGCCGCCGCAAGGAGCTGGCCATCCGCAAGATCAACGGAGCCGGAGAGGGCGACATCCTGCGTCTCTTCCTCCGTTCCATTTCCCGACTCAGTGTGCCGAGTGTGCTTGCCGGACTTTTCGTCGCTTATCTCTTCGGCCGGAACTGGCTGGAGAAGTTCAGCTATCGAATCGAACTGAATGGTTGGATTTTCCTCCTTGTGGGTCTACTCGTCCTCCTGATTATTGCATTGGCCGTAGTCATCAACCTCCGGCGCATAGCTCGCCGCAACCCTGTCAATGAACTCCGATACGAATAAATACGGTGGCAATCCGGCAAATGGCGGATTCGTGTCCAAGGCCTTGTCCGGCTTGTCGCTTTTCCTTTCACCAAATAAAAACCAGTAAAAACAATGATCGAAATCAGCAACCTCACCAAGGTTTTCAGAACAGAAGAGATAGAGACGGTAGCCCTCGATGGCGTATCGCTCAAAGTGGACAAAGGCGAATTTATCGCCATCATGGGGCCTTCGGGATGTGGCAAATCCACCCTGCTCAATATCCTCGGCCTTCTCGACAATCCCACCTCCGGCATCTACAAGCTCGACGGGGCAGAAGTGGGCAACCTCCGGGAGAAAGACCGAACTGCCGTCCGCAAGGGCAATATCGGCTTCGTATTCCAGAGCTTCAACCTCATCGAAGAGATGACCGTAAGCGAGAACGTGGAGCTGCCGCTCGTCTATCTGGGCGTGAAGGCCTCCGAGCGGAAAGAGCGAGTGGAGGAGGCACTGCGTAAGATGAGCATCAGCCACCGAGCCGGCCACTTCCCCAATCAGCTCTCCGGAGGACAGCAGCAGCGCGTGGCTATCGCCCGTGCCGTAGTGGCCAATCCGAAGCTCATCCTCGCCGACGAACCTACGGGTAACCTCGACTCCAAAAACGGAGCCGATGTGATGGAACTGCTCAGAGGTCTCAATCGCGAAGGTGCCACCATCGTCATGGTGACGCACTCCGAGCACGATGCACGCAGTGCCGGCCGCATCATCAATCTATTCGACGGTAAGATTCGCTAAGCCTCGGCTCCCTTTCGTCGGTCACGGCTCCCGATGTCTCCGTTCGAATGGATTATAAGATCGCACGAACCCCTCCTGAAGTAAAGCATTGAGGAACCCCTAAGGAATCTCTGTTGGGACCCCTTAGGGGTCTCGGTAGGGACTCCTTAGGGGTGTCGGTGGAGACTCCTTGGGGGTCTTAGTGGAGGCTCCTTAGGGATCTGGAATACCGGTATATCCGACCGTCTCCCCATTCATACAAAGGAGGTGTGCCATGATTATTGACACACCTCCTCTTCTCGTTTATTATCTTTTGATGGATTTATCGTTTTACAAATCGGAATACACCCATTTGGTTATATCTTCCTACATATACACCGGCAGGGAGCCGATCAAGGGCTATACCTCCCTTGCGATAAATGGTTTGCAACATCTTCATACCGCTGATGCTGAAGATCTCGATGATACTGCCTTCGGCCAAGTCCGGTAGGTAGAGGTGATTTTGTTTGATATAGAAGTTCACCGGCATGGGGGTTACTCCTTCTATAGACGTAGGCGTGCCTTTGTAGCTATAGTCGTAGTCTCCCACGTGTTGAATCTCATCTTGGCCCATCGGCATTTGCCACCACTCTTCTTTTTCGATGGCATAGGGGGAAACCTCCCAGGCAAAGTAGTAGGGGGTGAGGGAGTCCTCGAAGTTGAGCGGAAGGAATACCTGATCGTTCTTCAGATCGCTATGGTAGTGGTAGATATACCTAAGCTGAGGTTCATTGCTGGTAGCACCCAGGAAAGTGGTATAAGTCTTGAGGTTGTCTTGCTCGTCGTAGGTGTATTCGGCACGTTGTACCTGAGACGGCTCCGTCGCAAATTGATCGTAGTGTTGGGTAATCACCTTCACCAATTTGTCCTGTTGCCAAATGTAGGTAAGGCGAGCACTGAGATAGATGTCAGCTTCGGGATTGTTGGAGCCAAAAGGTACTGTGTAGAATTCACGCTTTTCCAAGCGACCATTTAGCCAGTGGTAGAAGTCTTTGCTCAGGAGGTCGAATCCTCCGGGGGTATTCCAGCTCGAGAGATAGGTATTCACCTGCTTGATCGTACCATCTTCGTTGTAGGTCCACTCGAGTTTGCCACCCAAAGAGAAGCTGCCATCGAAGTTGTTGTAGTTCAGGCGCTTGATCAGTTGGTCATTCTCGTTGTAGGTGTATTCCAGGTAGTATGTGTGTTTCCATACGTTGTTCAGCTTCTGGTAGCCATCTTCCCGAACACAGTTGCCCTGCCCGTCGTACTTATAGAGGCGGTAGTGCTCGAAGTCACCCGTTTGATCTTTTTGCCATACGTACATGGAGTCGAGTCGGCCTTGTTCGGTGTAGAAATACTTGTTGGTGTCCCAGCCGGCGAAAGTGCGTTCGGAGAGTTCGAACTTTTGGGGTGCTTGTCCGAAGCAAACGATGCCGGAGAGCAAGAAAAAGAGAACGGAGAGAATAGTCTTGCGATTCATAATTATTAAGTGTTTAATGTGATTTATTGAGTGCCTGATTATCAATCATAGTTTTGAGTGCATTCTTTATCTTTGAGTATAATCTCCGAAATGCAATCATTTGAAAATTAGCAACTTGTATTTTCTCGAGATTTTTGATGCGGTTGCCCTGGTCTGTGCACATTCTTCCCTGAGAAATAGAGGCATAAATAGAAAATGAGGAGGCTGTGCCCAAAAGGAATTTTGACACAGCCCCCCTACACAGTTTCTATTCCGTTTAGTCCGGCTTATTATAAGACGCTATGAGCGATCCCAGTTTGTCGATCAGCGTATCCAATGGAATGTCGGCGCGTTCGCTCATCATTCTAATCGTGGCAACAGGAAGGATTACCTTGGCCATCGGAGAACGAAGTAGCGTGAACTTGGAGCTGATAGTCGGCAAATCATCTATCAGCCGGGGATAACGCTGCAAGAGATTCTTCAGCTTCGTGTCCGGCCGAATACCATCTGCTTCGGCAGTATCGGATTCGCTTTCTTTTGACTCTTGTGCCGGACTTTGCTCTTCGTCCCAAGTAAGCAGTGTGCGCGAGCCTTCGAGGCTACGGATTCGTGTGCAGTCCTGCATCATTTCCATCACACCGCGGAAACGCCCGTCGGCGTCTCTGATGGCCACATAGACAATGTAGATGAAGACTCCGGGCTTATTGATCCAGAATTCTGCGCGATCCTGTTCGCCACGTCGGAACTTATCGATTATCTCCTCTACGATATGAACGCTCTTGGGCGGATGGCAGTTACGTACTTCTCGGCCGATCACGCCCTTGCTTCTGGGGAATACTCTGTGCTTTGTGTCCGTATAGAAACAAACCAGCTCGTTTTCGTCCACGAACGAAATATCCACAGGGAGATGACGGAAAAGCAGATTGATCTGCTCCAAAGTCAGCTTTCCTTCGGCTACATCCAGTATCGCTTTGTCGTCCTGTCCGCCCGCTCCCATACCGTGTTTGGCAAGTAAGGCCTCCAATTCTGCCATAAATGATTGGCCGTGGGCTTCTTTTGATTGCTTGGCCGGTGCATCTAATTCCGGCATGTCGATAAGGAAGAAGCCTATTTCCCGATCGCCATGTTTCATTGTTTCGAACTCTTTGTCGGAAATGAGCTTCAGAGAGGTTGGATAAAGGATAAGCTCTTCTTTTTCCATCAGGTCACGCAGAACGATAGCCATCTTTTTGTATGCTGCAGGGAAGGAGTCGTAGTCTTTTTCGCGCAGTAGGCTCATGGCTTTGTTCATCTCGTCGCGGATATGATCGTCATAAGTCCACATCGTAGTGGAGGGGCGGTCGAATCCTTTCTGCTCCAGTGTTGAATAGAGTTGGTTTTGTTTGCGAGCAAAGTGTAGCTTATATCCCATAAGCGTCTCCATCAGTTCTATCCATGGATTGGGGATAAAAGTGCGCTCCAGTAGGGCATCCGCCTGATCGAGTAGTTCTTTGGCCTTATCGTTTTCGCGCAGATAGGCATCGATGGGGTGTCCGAAAGGTAAGTCGGGACGAATGGGATTTATCAGGCCTTCGAACAGCTGTAGCATTGTCCGTACGTCTTCGTTTTGGCATTCGTCCTGATCACGTTCTTTGAAGAGTTGCTCTGCTGCGGCAAACTCTTCGGGCGAGATGGAACCCACTTCTTTTTTCATACGCTTCTTGGCCTCTTCAAGTGTCAGATGACCTTCGCGATGAGCCTCTTTGATGTCGAGCATACGCTCCAACTTACTTTTGTCGAGGCTGTCAAAAGTTTCATTTGTTTTTATGACCTGCATGTTTTTTGAGCAATTAGTGATGAATAACAACCTCCTCGCAGCTTATCAAAAGCTTATTGTGGAGGCATATCCACTTTCGTAAATATAACAATCTCAGAATATATATTTGTTCTGGTTTTTCATCGAGGAAAAAAGTGCATATGCTCATTACGCCTCAAGCAGGATACGAGCCTGAAATGCTCCGATTGTGGTTTGTGTTTTGTGAAAAACAGGCGCGAGATTTTTTTCGTTTTGGTTTCACTTTTTTTCTTTTCCCACGCCAAAAGCAAAAAGTTCACGTGCCACACTTTTAGGTGTCATAAACCCGAAAATTTAGGCGTGTGAACCCAATCGGATAGGGATGATACATCCTATGGCTGAATCGGAAGTGAATATGGTGCAAAAAAAGAGGGACAGTGCACGAATTTGGCACTGTCCCTCGAAAAGAGAAGATTAAGATTCCTTCTCTATCGGGTTATTAAGCCTCGAAAGAAGGAAATTTAATTAGAGTTCCCAGATTTCTTTGTCATCGGGGATATGAATGCTTGAATTCAACGGTGCGATGCGTGAAATGTTGAGAAGGTGCTTGTAGGTGAAGTTCTCAGAGATAGAGTTGTTACCCCATGATCCGCATCCGAGCGTATTGGTTACGGCAAGACCGTTTTGGATGTGACCACCTGCTGTAGTGGCACTCGGAGCATTTACTACGATACGAGATACCGTCAGCTCCGATCCTGCGAGGATGATGTGTGCCTGATTGTTGGAGTGGATAGCGCAGGTGTGGCCGTTACCTTCGTTGGCGAGGTTCGTACGTGCGATTTCTACACCTTCTTCGAAGTGCTTGTAGCTGAGAGCACACATTACGGGACACATCTTTTCCTTACAGATAACGTCTTCTGCTCCTACACCGCGAGCTTCAACGACGAGAATACGGGTACCCTCGGGGATATTGATGTTTGCTTTCTTGGCAATGAAGGCAACGCTCTGACCTACTACATCTTTCGCGATGGATCCATTTTCGAAGATAGCCGTACGAACTCGATCTCCTTCGGCTTCGTCACAGAAATATGCACCGTGGTTGCGGAATGCGGTGAAAACAGCTTCCTTGTCCGCTTCGTTGTAGATGATGCTCTGTTCGCCTGAGCAGATGATACCGTTGTCGAAAGCACGACCGGTGATGATTTTTTCTGCAGCAACTTCGAAATCGATGTTGCTATCCACGATCACCTGGACGTTACCGGCTCCAACGCCGAAAGAAGGCTTTCCTGAAGAATATGCGGACTTTACCATGCCCATACCACCCGTAGCAACTACTACGTCTACGGCACCCATGAGTTCCTGCGTCTTCTCGATGCTGGGTTCTTCGATGATCTGAACCATGCCTTCCGGTACGTTGAACGGAGCGATAGCTTCTTTGATCAGACGAACTGCGTGTGCAGAGCATTTTTTAGATCTGGGGTGGGGAGCAATAATGATGGCATTGCAAGTTTTGAGAGCAAAGATGATGTTACTCATCGGGGTAACGATCGGGTTGGTCGTCGGCGTTACGGCTCCTACAACTCCGATAGGCTTTGCGATTTCGATCATTCCGGTACGCTCGTCTATATTGAGGATACCAACCGATTTTTTATTGTGGAGGTTGTACCAAACACCTTTGGACTTGCCTTGATTCTTGGCTACTTTGTGTTCGTAAACGCCCATACCGGTTTCGTCTACTGCTTCGCGAGCCAGAATAGCTGCATTTTCATAGATAACTTTTGCTGCAGCTCGGCAAATATTGTCAACTGCTTCTTGGTTATGAGTAGCTTGATACTCCTTCTGAGCCTTGCGGGCAAGGCTCACCATTTCTTTGATTTCCATTGGAAAAATTTTTATTGATGTGGTTTTTGATTAGTCTTCTGTAGCCCTTGGCCAAGAATATAATAGCCGTATATCTTTTGGCTTCAGGCAGATTTTGGGGTGATAGCAGACCTGTATCGGCCGGTCTTGCTATCACCCTCGATTTGCGGCTTTTTCTCGGTTTTTGTCTTTATTCGAAAAAAGAACCTTTATGTGTTTAGTAGAGTCTTCTGTAGATACCTTCGATCTCGTCTACAGTAAGCTCTACATAGTTGTTGGCGAGCAATCTTTGCTGTGTCTGAAGCACTGATTCGGCAAAGCCTCTTACCTCTTCATCCTTCATGCCGTATTCGCGCAAAGGTTTCTTGGAAAGAAGGCATCCGAGAAGTTCGTCCAACTTCGGATACACGTATTCGGGCTGGCAGTTCAATATCTTGGAGAGCTTCCAGTTGAGTTCGACTATATGGCCGAAAGGATTCTTCTTTTGGTATACTTTGAATACTTCCGTGAAGAACTGATAGTTAGCTTCTCCATGCGGTACGTGATAGTTGCCTCCCAACGGGTAGGATAGTGCGTGGACGGCTCCTACTCCTGCATTTCCGAAGGCTACACCAGCATAGTTGCTGGCCATGATCATTTCTCCCAGCTTTTCGAAGCGGTATTCAGGGCCGTGTTCGGCGATTTTCTTGAATACTTCCAAGATAATATCCCAAGCAGCCTCACTGAAAAGGCGTGAATATGGACCGGCTTTAGGAGATACATATGACTCGATGGCATGGATAAGAGCATCGATTGCACTGCATGCATAGAAGTGGAAAGGCAAGCTCTTCAGTAGTTCAGGTATGATAATGGCATGGTCTGCAACAATGGCATCGTCTGCCAATCCCATTTTGGTGTGACGGCTTTTGATTTCTGCGATAGAAATGTTCGTCACCTCGCTACCTGTTCCGCATGTCGTGGGTACAATGATCAGTTCTTTCTCTTTGATAAGAGGTATTTTGCGGTCGAATGCATCGAGTACATCATTTAATCCTTTCAGAACGAAAAGTTTAGAGATGTCAATAACCGTACCCCCTCCGATACCGATTACACGGTCGAACTGGATATCACGGATGTCTGCCAAGATGTTGTTCATCATTTCGTCAGAAGGCTCGCCTTGCCCGTATTTCTCCTGCATAACGAAATGGCAGGGGAGCTGGCATGCCTTCATATACGGTTCATAGATGAACTCGTTGGTAATTACCAAGTCGCGTTCTCCAAGGTTGAATTCCTTGGCAAATTCTGCAAAAGTGTCAAAGTGATGTGTTACACTCTTGAGTTTGAAAAGTTGCATAATAGTATTATTGAGTTTTTGTAATAATCCTAAGCTTTTTCCTCTCGTCTTATCCGAAACGTTTGTGGAAATGTTCCATCAGCTCTTCCCTGAAGTCCGGATGAGCCACGGAGATAAGAGCTTCTGCTCGCTGGCGCAAACTCCGTCCTTTGAGTTGTGCTATACCGTATTCGGTTACAACATAATCGACTTCATTACGGAGAGTGGTTACCGCAGCACCCTCAGTAATCAGTGGTACAATTCGAGAAGCGGTACCGTTTTTGGCCGTTGAGGGAATTGCCATGATGCTTTTCCCGTTTTTAGACCATGCTGCTCCACGAACATAGTCTACTTGACCTCCCGTTCCGCTGAATTGCTTGCTTCCTATGCATTCGGACACGACTTGTCCCATAAGATCGATTTCAATACAGCTATTGATACTAACCATATTGTCGTTTTGGGCAATTACTCGGGGGTCGTTGACGTAATCTACGGGATAAAGTTCTACGTCGGGATTCTTGTCGATGAAATGATACACATCTTCACTTCCCATTAAGAAGGTTGCGACCATCTTTCCGGGGTGGAGTGTCTTTTTCTTCCCTGTGATTACTCCACTGCGTACCAATTCGACAACACCGTCCGAGAACATCTCGGTATGGATTCCCAGATCTTTTTTGTCCTTGAGGAATAACAGAGCTGCATCAGGAATCGCGCCGATACCGAGTTGGAGTGTAGCACCATCTTCAATGAGCTTGGCGCAATTACGTCCGATAGCTTCTTCCACTTCTCCGATTTTCGGCTTTGCAAGAGGATAGATAGGGTAGTCTGCCATCACGATGTAATCCAACTTCGATATGTGAATCAAGTTGTCGCCGTGTACGTATGGCATTTGGCGATTGATTTCCCCAATAACTAAATGAGCGCTTTCTGCTGCCGGTTTGGTATAATCGCAGGATACTCCGAAGCTGCAGTAACCATTCTCGTCAGGCATGGAAAGCTGAACGATGGCGACATCTATGTGGAGGATGTCTTTGCGAATCATCGATGGCACTTCATAAAAGAATGCCGGAATGAAGTCGGCTCGGTTTTCCTCTACTGCCTTACGAGAGTTGCCACCCACAAAATTGGTTATGTGGCGGAAATGAGGTGCCATTTCAGGTGCCATGTATTTCCCTTCGCCGAGACAAAGCATATGATAAATCTCGACATTCCGGAAATGGTCGGCTTGTTGTACCAGTGCATTTACACAACTCTGAGGAACTCCGGCAGCATGTGACAAAGCTACCCGTTCTCCATTTTTAATATGTTTAACGGCTTCTTCGGCCGAAACAATTCGGGAGGCATATTCCGCCAATACGTCTTTCATAAAAGCTATTTGGGTTTTCTCAAAATATTCTTGGCTTGTTCCAGCAAATCATCGCTGACACTATTTTCGAGAATGACAACGATGTTGTCATCCTTGAAGTATTCGCGTATCATGGCTTGAACGATTTTTTCTACTGTCTCATTTGCTGCCGGACAGAATCGGCATGCTCCGGAAAACCGTATGAAAACGGTATTGTCCTTGATTTGAGATAAAGATAAGTCGCCCCCGTGACTGCGCAGTAGCGGACTGATCCGCTCGCGCAGTACGAGTTCGACTATTTCTTCTGTCATTGTATCCGGTTTCACGGCTGCGTTATAATCCGTCTTCTAAATACATCAAACAGATAAGTGAACGAGAGCCGATTACTTGTCGAGTGATTCGTCGATATGAGCAATTGCTCGTGCAAGTTTTTTCTTGCCCTCGAGGTCTCCCTGACGAGCGATCATAATCCTCTGAGCCTGAGGTGATCCGGCTCCGTGCATAGACTCGGTTCGATAACCGACGGCAGCTGTTCCCAACGTGATATTCTCAATCAAACGCAGAACACGCATGCGGTTTTCTGTCGATTTGCCCGTTGCACCTGCAAGATATTTCTTTACGATCGGGCCTATTTCCGGATGGCGGAAGTCTTGTTCGGAAGGCATGGTTACCATCAAACCTCCTGCAATATCCTCTGCCAGACGAGCTATTTCGTAAGGAAGACGGGTGATATTTTGCTTACAAACATTGGCTAGCAACAAATCGATCATATAGTTGCCGGCTTTCATTTGAGTTCCTTCTGAAGAGCATGCGATACCGCAAGCATACAGGGTTTCATTCAGGTGGATCATCTCAATGAGTTTATCCTTAATGTGAGATGCCTTGGGTACTCCGTTGTAGTCAGCTGCAAGAGCGGCTGCACCGATAAGTACGTC
This sequence comes from Porphyromonas gulae, assembly GCF_000765945.1. Classification (NCBI taxonomy): domain Bacteria; kingdom Pseudomonadati; phylum Bacteroidota; class Bacteroidia; order Bacteroidales; family Porphyromonadaceae; genus Porphyromonas; species Porphyromonas gulae. The sequence continues at coordinate 121,951 of NZ_JRAT01000012.1, read as the reverse complement.
ACCAACACCTACTTTACATCCTCCATAAGACTGACGGTGGTATCCTGCGAAACGTTCTACCATCATACCTGCAAACTGGTATTCTTTGCACATGAATACGCGGTCGTTGGGTACGAATACGCGGTCGAATACAACAAGAGCTTCGTGACCACCGAATTCAGGGTTACCGAGGTCGATGTCGGCTCCTTCTTCCATTTTACGAGTGTCACATGACTGGCGACCGTAGATCATGATAACGCCTTCTGCATCACTGGGAACGGCAAAAGAAACGGCATAATCAGCATCAGCTTCACGCATAGCAATCGTCGGCATAATGAGGTGCTCGTGCGAATTGACTGCTCCGGTCTGGTGTGCTTTTGCACCCGAAACGACGATCCCATCTTCACGAACTTCAACAATGTGCAGATAAAGATCCGGATCGGCTTGTTCCGAGGGCGATAGACCGCGATCCCCTTTGGGGTCTGTCATGGCTCCGTCTACAACCAAGTCGTTGTCTTGTACATATTTCATGTACTCGATGAAACGCTTGTGATAAGTGGTGCCAAGAGCTTGGTCCATTTCATAAGTAGTAGAATAGATGGCATTGAAAGCATCCATTCCTACGCAGCGCTGGAAGCATGACGCTGTCTTTTGCCCCAAGAGACGCTGCATTTTCACTTTGTTTTTCAGATCCTCTGTGTTCTGATGTAGATGGCAGAAACGATTCACCTGCTTACCAGTCAAGTTTGAAGTTGCTGTCATTAAATGCTTGTATTCGTCCATCTCAGCAAGCTTATAAGTCATAGCTACTGAATTCATTGAGGGACGAATCATGGGGTGATCTACAGGATTATCGATCTTTTCACCCATGAAATAGACCTTCAGATTAAGTTTCCGAAGACTTTCTACGTACTGTTCGCTAGTCATCATAGTTTCTTTGCTCTTTAAGTGATAAAACTTTCGCTTTATTTCTGTTTTAGTCGATTCTAATGCGTTTCAGGCTCCTCGAGGAAAAGTTTTGGATTCCTTGTATAGCCATGAGCTTGGGTTCTTTTGGTGGTTTACAGGTGATAGAGCGGTTAAAAGAGGATACGTCCGGTGCTTGAATAGACTTTGATATGCCGAAAAAACACGAAAAAAGTCGAAAAGAATCAATATCCTTCGACAATTCACGTGAATACAACAATCAAATGTAACACAGACCCTTCTTTATCTCTAATCCCTGAGATCCAAAGAGAACGCTTGCAATGGCAGGTCTTCTGACTTATTCAAGGTTTTGCTGCCTTCCCATACGATCTTGTATAGTGGCTTTCCCATCGCAAAACCCTTATATCTGAACTTACAGCTGAGGGCACAGCTCCAGATTTTCACTGGATTCCCTTTTCATCCTAGACCAGAAAGACCGGCCTAGAAAACCATTGACACGGCAAAGATATTCATTATATCTATACTTGTGCGGAAAATTGAAGAAAAAAATATGGATTTCATGGAGGGTCTCTTTCATGCACACCGTAAGGGTCTGTTTTTCTTCCTGTTTTAGGCCAAGTTACAGGTTGGGAAGAGATTATTTGTGGAATGGAACCTGTTCGGAAAGAAGGGGGTAATGCTTAGAGCTTGACCTTCACTGTGAACTACGAGTATGTTTGCTTTCTTTCCTTGTATGCTGCTGCTTGTGTTTTGATTTGGACGGAGTAAAAGTGGGGGCGTTTTGGGGTTTTCTTGTCGTTGAATGTTCTTGGTTAGCCTTTTCCTAATCTCAAAAATCAATCTCTACATTATGCGCTCATGGCAATACGAACCGAAAATGCTCCAATTCCGGTCTGTGTTTCCTGCAATAGTGGCGCGAGATTTTTTTCGTTCCGGCGCGTAAAATTTTTACTTCCCGCGCCGTAGTGAAAAAGTTTACGCGCCACGTTTTTCAGAGCGAGGAAATAGAAATTTGTATGAAAAGCGCGTGAAAATGCTTAATGTGAATTTTTTCAGTCACTTGTGAATACAAGACTGGAGATACGCGATCGTCATGAAAAATGCCGACAATAATAAGGTTGGAAAAGTCCTCTATAAGGTATTTCAGCGTGAATTTGACATTGAGATAACGATGAATATTGTCTCCCCCGTAAGCACTTGACACAGGAATGTGCAAAATGTGCAATCTAATATTCAGTTTTGTAATGGGCGACAAATTTTCTCTTTTGGAATAGGACTTACTCTACTACACACCGGGCATTATATATTAGATAGCACAAACAACCGAAAGCACTATGCTGTTTCATTCTTAAAAGGATATACCGATGAAGATAGTGATAGCAGACAGCTATGCAGCCCTACCCGGAGATTTGGATTGGAGCGGTATCGAAGAAATGGGCGAATGCGTGTTTTACGAATACACCCGTCCGGAGGATTTGGCTCTGCGTGCTGCCGATGCTGAAATACTGCTGACCAACAAGACACCTGTAACTGCGACCGACATGGAAAGGATGCCCCACCTACGTTGCATCGGACTGATGATTACAGGCCTTAATCTTATAGATATGGATGCTGCTCGCCGGCGTGGTATCACCATAACGAACATCCCTCGCTATAGCACAGAATCAGTAGCCCAGATGGCAATCTCGCATCTGCTGCACATAGCCATGCCGATCGGAGGACTATCCCGACAGGTGAAAGATGGTTGCTGGCAGAACGATTACGAGCAAATTGCTCGCGATACTTATCAGATAGAACTGAACGGGCTGACGATGGCTATCGTGGGACTTGGGGCAATAGGTACGCGTGTAGCGGAAATGGCACATGGATTCGGCATGAAGATATTGGTACATACGTCCAAATCCCCAATGGAGTTACCCTCTTATATAGAAAAGGCCGATAGTATGGAGGAGCTTTTCTCGCGGGCTGATGTGCTGAGTCTGCATTGCCCACTCACAGAGCAAACCCAAAAGATAGTATCGGCTGATCGGCTCGCACTGATGAAGCCGACAGCTATCCTGCTGAATATGTCCCGAGGAGGTCTGATCGATGAAGAAGCATTAGCCTCTGTCCTAAATGAAGGACGGCTCTATGCTGCAGGATTGGATGTCCTTGCGGAAGAACCTCCGCGTATGGATCACCCTTTGCTCAAGGCACGTAATTGTCACATCACGCCACATATGGGTTGGAATACGGATGCAGCGCGATTGCGCCTTTCTCGGACAATCATGGAGAATCTTAGGGCTTTCATTTCCGGTCATCCTGTCAATGTCGTTTAAGAGTTAGCAGGATCCATCAATGCGATTACTTTCCGAACAATACCTTTCGAAAAATTTGCTTCCGGCTGATTTATCCTCGATAAATCTATGAATCGGGTCTTTCCCGTTTGTTTATATTTGTATCTTATTATCTCCTCACAGCATAATCGTTCCGATACAGTACTCAAAGAACTCGGAACAGACAATCAAAAAACCTGAATGAACGAAAGATATAAGGCAGAACTGCGAGAGCTGGAAGAAAGCGGGAATCTCAGGCAGCTCCGGAACGTGACACACGATGGCAGCTACCTCATTGAGAATGAAAGACGAATGCTCAACCTCTCCTCGAATGATTATCTCGGACTGACTGCCCGGGAAGATCTGATAGATGAGTTTTATGCCTCTATCTCCGGAGAGGAGCGACTTCCGGGTAGCTGTTCCTCCCGTCTGCTCACGGGCAATAGTACGATATACGACAGATTGGAGAGGATGATAGCAGAACGATTCGGACGCGAGTCTTCTTTGATATTCAACAGTGGCTACCACCTTAACACAGGTGTTCTACCTGCCATTGTGGACGGACGCACCTTGATCGTAGCAGACAGATTGGTTCATGCCAGTATCATAGACGGCATCCGACTCTGTGGAACTCCTTTCGAGCGATTTCGGCACAATGATTTGGAGCATTTGGAGCGGATCCTCCACAAGAACAAGAATCTATACAGCCGGATCATCGTAGCAGTGGAAAGCATTTACAGCATGGACGGTGATTTGGCCGACCTTCCTTCCTTGGTTCGTCTCAAAGAGCTCTACCCGACTGTCGAATTATACGTGGACGAAGCTCATGCCATAGGAGTAAGGGGGAAGACCGGTTTAGGCCTGGCAGAAGAGACTGCCGCCATCGAGAAAATAGACTATCTGGTGGGTACTTTCGGAAAAGCTTTAGCTTCGATGGGTGCCTATATAGTGTGTGACCATGCCGTACGAGAATACCTGATCAATCGAAGTCGTTCGCTTATATTCTCCACAGCTTTACCACCTGCTACGATAGCATGGACTGAACTGGTATTCCGTCGGCTACCTGAATTTGTGATGGAGAGAAAGCGGCTGGAGGAATCTGCTACGCTTTTGCGTAATGCTATCAAGGCAAAAGGCATAGAAATGCCATCATCGAGCCATATCATTCCCTATATGGTAGGCGAAAATACTCCTTGCATTGCATTAGCCGAACATCTTCAGGACAATGGTTTCTTCGTTCTCCCGATACGACATCCGACCGTACCGCTCCATACGGCTCGCCTGCGCTTCTCACTGACGGCAGCACTCGACACAGCAAGTATTCATAAACTGATTGATATTCTTCCCTGATGAATATGAAAAGATTTCCGCTCTATGGCATAGCAGGGCGCAAAGGATGGGCATATTGGGTGCTCCTGTTCTATGGTTTGCTATTTGTGGCTTCACTCATAGCGTCCTATATCCGCAACGAAGAACCCGTGATACCTGCATTTGCTTTTTACATTCCTGCATTCCTCCTGTGGGCTTGTATGCCGGTGGCAGTAGTCATTGATGAAGAAAACGGGCGACTGCGTTGGATAGTCGGCTTTGGACGAATACTCACCGGAGGAAGACCTCTGACGGAGTATGTCCGAGCCGAATGCGATGACACCCACACACGAAAAGTAAAACTACTCACCAAGAAAACTCATACTTTTGTCGAGCTTTACCAGCCGGAGGCTTTCTGTGAGGAAATGAACAAGGCCATCGAAAACAATAGACAAGACTGAAAAATGACAAACCGGAAAAAATTCTACGTGCGAGGGTTCTCCGAAAAGCGAGGAGCCAGATTTTGGATCTCGATATTTTACATCGTTGTAACGGTCATTACACTTATCCTGTGGATTTTCTCTCTTGCCAGCCTGTCTGTTTATTACTTGGGTACATACTTCTTATTATACTCGATCTTTATGGGGTTGCAGCCGGAAGCCTACCTTATCGATGAAGAGACGAAAACACTGCGCAAGGTTATTGCATATGGATTCTACACGACAAAAGGGCGACCTCTATCGGATTACTTGAGTGCCGAACTCGGCCGAAACAGTAAGTACAATGTAGAGCTCAAGACTAATACAGGGGTTTCATTCATTGCATTCCAAGAGGCTGATGCTTTTTGCTCCGCTCTCAATACGGCCATTGCTGCTAACGGAAGCAAGTAACTTTCCCCTTCTTCCTCTGAAAGGATATAAAAAAGCCGTGTCCTCAGGTGTGACACGGCTTTTTTATGAGTTGAAGTTTGAAAGGGGAATTGTGAATTATTTTCCTTCGTGACGCTCTGTCAGTTCTTTGTACTTATCGTTCATCTTCAAGTTGTAGTACACATTACGCAGTACATACCATGATTCGTCCGGATTGATCGAATAAGCCTTTTCAAGCAAGGGCAATGCCTTCTGCAAGTATTCCTTGGCCTTGGCTTCTGTCTCGGCATTTACCTGATCGGCACCCTTCAAATCGGCAGCTCGATTGTAATACACGCGACCCAAATCGTAGCATACGGAAGCATTGTTCGGATCGAGAGCCAAACCTTTCTTCAGCCACTCCTCGGCTTTGTCATAGTCTTGCGTATTCTCATACAACTTGGCCATCACGTCATAAAGCTGTACGTTCTGAGGATCATCTGCGATAGCTCTTTCCAATGAAGAAATAGCCTCTGCCGTACGACCCGTTTCGATGTATTTGTTGATGAGGTTAAGCAGATAATACGCTTCCTTCGGGAACTTCTGTACACCTTCTTCGAGCATGCGGATATAACCCTCTGTATCTTTTTTGTCCTGATATACTGTGGCGATCAGCTGGTATACATCATTCTGACGATAGGGAACATCCTTGATCTTATTGCAGATTTCGAGCGTTTTGTCCAAGTCGTTGGCCTGATAGGCACAGATAGCCGAAAAGAATCCTACCATCATAGAGTTGGAATCCTGTGCAGAGATTTCAGGAACAGCGGCAAACATGGGCAGTTCCTTGATTTGCATGAACTGATCGAAAGCTTCAAGAGCTTTCTTAAAGTCTTTCTTCTCCATGTAATAACCACCGGCATTGATATAGTAGAGATGATTCCCTTTGAGAGATTCCATGATCTTCTTGGTGAACTTGGGCTTTACCTTACCTTTTTCGTCCGGTGTATTGTCCAGCTGATCGGCTTTCAAGTAAAACGGCAAAACGCGCAGCAAAGCATCGTTCATTGCAGCACGATCCGGCTCCTGATTGACAGTTTGCTTGAGATTCTCTGATGTAAAGAGTCTCTCTTCCACCTGACCGGCCACAAACCAAGTCTTGGCATCGTTCATCGTTTCGGGGTTCTTCATAGCTTCACCGATCAGCGTACGAGCTTCGGCAAAGTTCGGTTTGGAACCACCGGAAAGGCTTTCTGCTCCTTTCACATTGGCTTTCTGGGCAAAGGAAACCGGCATAACTGCTGCAAACAGGACAGCTGCCAATAAACTTTTCTTGTTCATACTGATTGTGCGTTAATAGTTAAACGTCTAAAATTATTCTGGTTCGTTAGTATCAGTCAGATCACTGACATCACCATTTTCTACAGATGCGGAAGAGTCGTCTTGCGGCAAAACTTCGTGGGTATGATCGGCATGCTCTTCCGCCTTGTTCTCTTCTTCCTCGGAGACTACACTGCAAACGGAAGCGATCTCGTCTCCACGCTTGGACAGATCGATGAGCTTGACACCTTGTGTAGCTCGGCCGATAATACTCAGATCGGCCACTTTCACCCGAATGGCGACACCGCTCTTATTGATGATCATAAGGTCGTTGGCATCGGTAACGGCACGAATATCAACCAGCTTTCCGGTCTTTTCGGTGATATTCAGTGTCTTCACCCCTTTACCACCGCGATTGGTAATACGGTAGTCGTCTATATTCGAACGCTTGCCGTATCCCTTCTCGCTTACTACCAAGATGGTTTCTTCTTCCGGATGCTTGATAGAGATCATTCCTACCACTTCGTCCTGACCGTCATCGTCGAGCGTCATTCCCTTCACTCCCATGGCTGTACGACCCGAGGGACGAACCACGGATTCATGGAAACGAATGGCACGTCCACCGCGATTGGCAATAACCATGTCGCATTTACCATTGGTCAATCGGACACTTACCAAGCCGTCGTTGTCTCGCAGGTCGATAGCGATCACGCCATTGGCACGTGGACGGGAGAAGGCTTCGAGCAATGTCTTTTTGATGATTCCTTTCTTGGTACAGAAGAGGAGATAGTGACTATTGACAAACTCCTTGTCCGTCGTCAGGTTCTTGATACGGATAAAGGCATTGACCTTATCGTCGGGATCGATATTAAGGAGATTCTGAATAGCTCGTCCTTTGGCATTCTTGGCACCTTCGGGGATCTCATACACCTTCAGCCAATAGCAGCGCCCTTTGGCCGTGAACAGCATAATGGTGGCGTGCATGGAGGCCGAGTAGATATACTCCACGAAATCCTCTTCGCGAGTATCCGATCCCTTGGCTCCGACTCCGCCACGAGCTTGCGTTCTGAATTCGCTCAGAGGGGTACGCTTGATGTAGCCCATGTGCGAAAGGGTGATGATCATATCATCGTCGGCATAGAAATCTTCGGGGTTGAATTCTTCCGAAGCATATATGATCTCGCTCTTGCGAGTATCGCCATATTTCTCTTTTATCTCCAACAGCTCGCTTTTGACCAGCTCCATCAGCAATGCTCTATCAGCCAAAAGAGCCTCCAAATGATTGATGGAGGCCATGATCTCTTCGAACTCTGCACGCAGCTTGTCGCGCTCCAGTCCTGTCAGGGCACGCAGGCGCATATCGACGATGGAACGTGCCTGAATATCCGACAAGTTGAAACGCTCTATCAAGCGACTCATTGCCTCTGCAGCATCTTTGGAGGAGCGGATGATAGAGATAACTTCGTCGATATTGTCTACGGCTATAAGCAAGCCTTCGAGGATATGAGCGCGCTCCCGTGCCTTACGCAATTCGAAACGACAACGGCGCGTCACTACCTCCTGACGATGATCCACGAACTCTCCAATGAGATCTTTCAGATTGAGGAGGCGGGGACGTCCCTTGACCAAGGCGATATTGTTTACGCTGAAAGAGCTTTGCAAGGCCGTCATCTTGTAGAGCTTATTGAGCACGACCGAAGCATTGGCATCGCGCTTGATCTCTACGACGATCCGCATTCCCTTACGGTTCGACTCGTCCGATATATTGGAAATACCATCCAGACGCTTCTCGTTGATCAGCTGTGCAATGTTGGAGACAAGCTCGGCCTTATTGACCAAATAGGGAATCTCCGTGATGATGATCCTCTCGTGGTTATTGTGCTGCTCGATCTCGGCACGACTTCTGATAACGACACGGCCTCGTCCCGTCTCGAAGGCTTCCTTCACTCCGGAATAACCGTATATGAATCCTCCTGTGGGGAAATCCGGAGCCTTGACATACTGCATCAAGCCCTCCACGTCTATGTCGCCATCCGCTTCTATATACGCCACACATCCGTCAATGGCTTCGGACAAATTGTGGGGAGGCATGTTGGTAGCCATACCGACAGCAATACCGGAAGCACCGTTGATGAGGAGATTGGGGATGCGTGTGGGCAGAACCGTAGGCTCCTGACGTGTATCATCGAAATTGTTCTGGAAGTCTACCGTTTCCTTATCTATGTCCTGAAGCATCTCACCGGCAATCCGGCTGAGGCGCGACTCGGTATAACGCATGGCAGCAGGCGAATCGCCATCCACCGAACCGAAGTTGCCCTGACCGTCCACCAACGGATAGCGCAGGCTCCACGGCTGTGCCATACGCACCAAGGCCATATAAACGGAAGAGTCGCCATGCGGGTGATAGTGTCCCAGCACTTCGCCGACGGCATTGGCGCATTTGCGAGTAGGATTGGTGTACACATTGCCGGTTTCGTTCATGGCATAGAGCACACGGCGATGAACCGGCTTGAATCCGTCGCGGACATCAGGCAAAGCTCTGGAGACGATCACCGACATCGAATAGTCGATGTAGGCGGTCTTCATTTCCTCCTCGATGCTGATGTTAATAATTCTGTCTTCTCGATCAGTCATTTTCTTATATTATGCTATGGTGAAAGTGCCGGGCCGGTCAATTAACCGAAGGCGGATATTTCCACCATTATATTATTCCTGTTTCCTAATTGTTTCCCGTTGGCAAATGGGATACAAGTCCCGTCCAAACAAGGCACTAAATTACTATTTTCGGGCAAAGGGAATACGTTCGCAATCAAAAAACTTACTCGCCCAAGCTGAAGCCTTTGCGTCCGATCAGATGCCCATCGGCAAAGAAATCGACCCGATAAGCTCCGGGCATCAGGGTTTCTCCCACATTCCAGTAGAGGATCACATCGGTCTGCTCTCCGGTGTATTCTATTTGTTTGCGACAGGAGTAGCTGATCTGCTTGCCCTCGAAGGCGAAAACGTCGGCAGAGGATTTTTGGAGCACGTCGTCACTGGGTGTGAGGATACGGGCGTAGATGGCTTTCTCTCCGACGGGAGCCGTAATGTTCTTGGGAATGATGAAGCTCATCTGAATGTTCTTGATCTTCGTCACCTTCTTGGTCGAACGGCCTTTCTTGTCGAGCAGAGCCACCGATATGCCGGTAGCCTCCAGTTTCGATGCCAGCTCCACCTTCCCGGTCAGCTCGGCTTTCTCCACTTTCAGACGACTGGCCTCGCCCACGGCCTCGGAGAGGTTGCGCTTCACCTCCTGATTCTCCGTTCGGAGGCGGGCATTGGCTGCATTGAGGGAGTCGATCTGCACGACATACGACTTCAGTATGGCACGAAGGGTCTTGACCTCTCCTCTCAGCTCGTTTATGCGGCGTGCATTGGTCGTCTTGACGGTTTTCAATTCGTCCTGCAAACGATTGACGCGGGCACGCTCGGCGGAGAGCTGAGCCAGAAGGGAATCGTTGGCCAATTGGATATTCATTTCTCCCGCAGAGCCGGAGAGCTTATTGTACTGCTGCGTATAGTCCTCGGATATACGATCCAGTTCGTCCTGCATGGCCTCCTTTTCGAGCTTGGCAAAGTTCTCACGATCCTGTTCCAGGGCAGCACGTTCGCGAGCCACACGCCAGTTGAAGAAAAACCCCATGGATACAATAAGAACGAGTACGGCAGCCCCCATCAGGACGAGCCTCTTCTTCGATACTTCCATCGTTTCCTTGCTATTACCTTAATAATATGTATTGCTTTATCGAACCTGCCGAACGAATCGTCCGGACTGCCAACGGTAGACTAACGGTTCGGGTGAAAGAAAAATTGCCGCAAGCGGTTTCTCCTCCTCTGCCAAGGTCTCTGTCACGGTCTGACGGACCGACAGGGTGTCCGACTCTTCCGAGAGCGACACCTGCATGTAGGACGGACTGAGACTTGCATGTATGGCCTGATAGGCATACGACTGCCTGTCCGTATCGGGGAGGAAAAAGTCGTCTATCCGAGGTTGCTGCCAGAAGCGGTCGGCCTCGAGCGGCTTCCATTCGGTGGTGTAGAAATCGATCCGGCTATCCGCCACGGGACGCGAGACCGTGGTGACCACGCAGATGACGGAGCTGCTGTCCGAAAAGGGTAGGACGCGCATAAATACTTCTCCGACGGTACTGGTCTGAATCCTGATAAAGTTCCGATTGAGGAAGAACGTAACGGTACCTCCCAGAGAAGACTCCAGAGATGCCGTATGGGTAAAGCCGGTGAGATGGCCTGCCCTTCGGCACAAATCGTTCCGCTCCTCCATGGTTACGATCGGCAGGACGGATTCGGGCATGGCCAAGAAGCAACGCTCCAGTTCGCTCGCCACTATCTCCTGCGACCTTGCAGGCAGCACACTACCGAATATGCATCCCGAAAAAATGGCGAGAGCCAGACTCAGCGACTTGGCTGTCCGACTGATAAATTCCTTCTTCATTATGCTTGCAAAGATAATCGGGCACACAAAAAGCACCAAATAGCACCCGAATCGGCCCCAAGGACTACAAGCCTGCGGAAGCATCGCCCTCGGCAGACTCCGTACCGCCGGTGGTAAGATCTTTCTTCTTGGTCAGATAGGGATTGTCCACCGCTATCCTGATCGAAGAGGAAGCTTCGCGCAGATGCCTGTTCTGTATGAACTGGATCTTCGCACCCTTGATCGTCGTGGCATTGACATCCTCGGGATGCTCCATAAACCGCCCGGGGGCATAAAGCCGAAACGTCCCGATCTGTCCGAGCCTGACGGTATTGCCTTCGGCCAACTCGCGCCTGAGGTAATAGGCCAGTCGATCCACGGCATTGCGCACATCGCCGGTCGTGAGCGAACTCATCTCGGCAACGTCCCGAATTACCTCTTCAAAGTCGATTACCTTCGATTTCTGAGCTTCGGCATAATACATCGTTTTGCCTGCATGCTTGCCGACTTTCATTCGGCGTTCCTTCACTGTGTACTGTATCATTTGTTCTGTCTTACTTCCGTGAAAACTTCCTAAGAGCCTCCCGACCGGCTCATCAGGCTCCAAATATAGGCATTATAAATAGGATCTTCCATAAAAGAATAGTATCCCCTCATATGAGACCATAGTATCCTCTTATAGGAGACCATAGTATCCTCTCACATGAGACTATAGTATCCTCTCATATGAGACCATAGTATCCTCTCATAGGAGACCATAGTATCCTCTCGTATGAGACCATAGTATCCTCTCATATGAGACCATAGTATCCTCTCATAGGAGACCATAATATTCTCTCGTATGAGACCATAGTATCCTCTTATCATTATATAATATCTACATTTGCAACACAAAGTATTGAAACGCCTGAAATGATACGAAAGGGAGCTATCGGAAGATTGTTCGGTCGGTACCGAGAGGAAGCCATTCTATGCTGCATACTCAGCCTGCTCTACGGAGCACTGACAACGTACATAGCATCTACCGGACTGCTGACGCCGCACGACGGACTCATCGGAGCCTATCTGGGCTATGACAACTACTATCGCTTCGAAACGGCAGGAGGTGTCTTCGACGTAAGCCATCCCTTCCTGAACCTCTTCTATGCCCTCAATCGGTTCGGATTCGTCACGATCGGAGGAGAGAGCTTCGCCCTCGGCATTTGTCTGGCCTTGATGACGTTGTGCACGGCAGCAGGCGTAACGGCCACCTACGCCTATCTCCGCCGTGTGGCGGATCAGGGACGAACGAGGAGCCTGCTCGTCACCCTCCTCTTGGCCGGTAGCTTCACAGCCCTTACCCTGCCATTCACCATCGAGAGCTATCCGATCTCGTTCTTCCTCCTTCCCCTTTCCATCACCGTACTGTCAGTTCGGTACAAGATGCGTGGGAGCTTCGGCGGAGGCACCATTCGTTGGTTTGCCTTTCTACTGGGAGGAATCACCCTGACCAACGTGGCCAAACCGGCCTTGGCTTTCCTTTTGGAAAAAGGGACGATAGGCTCGCGAATCAGGAAGGGAGCGGCCTTGGCAGGAGCATTCTCGCTCTGCGTCCTGCTGGTCGGCCTGCTCTTCACCTATCGGGCGGCCCAACAGGGACAACCCGAGAACGATCCGCGTGCGCTGGCCATCCGCATGTTCGACTTTCGGCAGGGAGCCGACGAATCGGTAGCCGAATACTTCGGCCATCCGCTCCTGATCAGCGATCTGGCCCCGGCACGCCGATACGAAGAGACCACCCTGCGCCCTACACCCTATCGCCGGCCTTGGTCCTATATCGTGCCGCTGCTTTTCCTCACGACGGTTGTCGCCGCCCCCCTGCTGAAGTGGAGGGAAAAGCTCGTTTGGCTGCTGCTCCTGTATCTATCGGTGGATGTAGGGGTCAATGTGATCGGAGGATACGGGATGAATGAAGCGGTGATATTCGGAGGACATTGGGTCTTTCTCTGGCCTATGTTGTTGGGATGGATTTACCGGTCGATCCCTCGGAAAGCCTGCCGCCCGATGGATATGGCGGTCTTCCTGCTTGCGGCCGTGCAGACAGTACACAACCTCTCGGTCATTCTGCTGCGCCTGCATCTCTGACGGCGACCGAAGAGGTTAGGCTCCTCCTACCGGCAGTCCCGGTCGGCATCGAGCCGGAGAAAGATGAAGATCAGCAGGGTAAAGCCCCAAAGAGAAGACCCCCCATAGCTGAAAAAGGGAAGGGGAATACCGATAACGGGCACGAGGCCGATCACCATCCCGACATTGATAGAGAGGTGGAAGAGCAATATGGCCGCCACACTATGGCCATAGACTCGCGAGAAGACTTTGGTCTGACGCTCCGCCAGTACAACGATCCGTATGATCAGCGTGGCATAGCCGATCAGCAGCAACACGGATCCTAAGAAGCCCTGCTCCTCGCCCACGGTACAAAAGATAAAGTCGGTATCCTGCTCGGGCACATATTTCAGTTTGGTCTGCGTCCCTTTCAGGAACCCCTTGCCCATAAATCCGCCCGAGCCGATCGCGATCTTGGACTGGTCTACATTGTATCCTCCTCCCCGCAAATCGTCCTCTATTCCCAAGGCAACCCTGATACGCATCTGCTGGTGGGGCTGCATCACTTTGTTGAACACATAGTCCACCGAATAGAAGTAGCCCACCGAACCCAGGGCGAAAACGGCTATCAGCGCATACGACAGCACATACCGCTTGATGGCCATTGCCAAAGCCCATACGACCAATGCAGCCAAAAGGCCGTATGCCACGAGGACAAAATCCACCGACACGAAGTACGACAGCACTATGGCTACGACATAGGTGGCAGCAGTAAGCCCTGCCGCCACGGCATAGAAGCGTCCTCGCTCCTTGGTATAGATCCGCACGAGGAAGACTCCTATCACAAAAGCCATCGAGACCACAGACCATTCGGCGGCATCCGTATGTCCCCACCATACATCGCCCTGCAGCTTCAAAGCCGTGACGAAAAAGAGGACGGCACAGAAGGCAATACCGATGAATACGCCGGACATTCCCTCACGATAGAGGGCAAGGAAAAAAGCTATATAGACGAGGGCAGACCCCGTTTCGTTCTGCATCAGGATAAGCAGTACGGGGATGAGGATAATGGCAAAAGTGTAGGCATAGGCTTTCATCCCTCGCAGGACGAAGTCGTTCTGATTCAGCTTCCACGCCAGGAAGAGGGCTGTGGTCACCTTGGCAAATTCGGCCGGTTGGAGTCGCAACGGCCCTATCACCAGCCACGAATGCGAGCCTTTTATATCCGGTGCTATCAGTATGGTCAGAGCCAAAAGCCCCAGCATGGCGGCATAGAAGACGGGAGCCAGCGACTCGAAAATATCCGTCTCCATGAGCAGAACCATAAAGCCTATCACCACCGCGAGACCGATCCACAGGAGCTGCATCATCGGACGACCGCCCATGGCGAAAAGATGGGATATGTCGAAGTCGTAGCTGGCTCCGCAGACGGCAAACCAACCGGCCACGACGAGCAGCAGATACAGAATGATGGTAAACCAATCGATCCGTTCCTTATAATTGCCTCGGTCTCTCTTAAAAGACATTGCTGTAGTGAATTGCAGTGTTGGACATCTTCGTGGCTACGGCTTCGCCCTCCGGAGACAGATTGCCCTCGCGGAGATAATACTCCATCATTACCCGTCCAATGGGAACTCCGTACATGGCCCCGAAGCCGCCGTTCTCTACATAGACGGATACGACCACCTTCGGATTATTGCGAGGGGCAAAGCCAAGGAAAGCCGAATGGTCTTTACCATGAGGATTCTCGGCCGTACCCGTCTTGCCGCATACCTCTATTTCCCCTGGGGCGAAGTTGGCCGCATGGCAGGTTCCGCCCGTTACGGCTCTTGCCATTCCCTCTACTATATACTCCATATTCGCCGCACTGATGCCGCTGTTCTGCCAGTTCGTATAAGCCGTATCGAGAGGGATCCCCTGAATGGCTTTCACCACATGCGGACGGCGATAGCGTCCTCTGTTGGCAATGATGGCACCCAGATTGGCTATTTGGAGCGGAGTGGCCAAGATTTCACCCTGACCGATCGAGATGGAAATAATGGTGGAGGAATTCCATCGCCCCCTATAAGCCTTGTCGTACACCTTGCTGTTGGGGATATAGCCTCGCCTCTCCCCGGGCAGATCCAGTCCAAGCCTGTAGCCGAACCCCAGTCCGACGATTCTGTTCTTCCAATGCTCGAATGCCTCCTGAACGGAAGGATAGAATCGCCTGCTGTCCAGCATGGCACGAAGCCCCCAGCAGAAGAAAGCATTGCAGCTGGTAGCCAGTGCCGGCACCAGACTGAGTGGAGAGCCGTGGCTATGACAGGCCGGCCTGTTGTTCAAGGGAGGGAAGCCATGATAACAGCTAAAGGCATCCGTAGGCCTGATCACCCCTTCCTGCAGGAAGATAGCCCCTTGTGCCGGCTTGAAGGTGGATCCCGGGGGATAGGTGGCCTGAATGGCTCGGGCATACAGGGGCTTGTTCCGGTCATGCTCCATCTCCAAATGATTTTTCCCCCTGTCCTTACCGGCAAGAAGCGAGGGGTCGTAAGAGGGTGAAGAGACGAGACAGAGTACTTCCCCCGTCTCCGGCTCGATCATCACTATAGCCCCACGTTTCCCCTGCATCAGCTGTTCGCCCAGCGTCTGTAGCTTGCTGTCGATCGAGAGGGTCAGATCGCGCCCGGGGATGGCCGGCGAATCGTATTTGCCATCGGAATAGTGTCCTTTGATACGACCGCGAGCGTCACGAAGCAGGACTTCTATCCCTTTTTCTCCTCGAAGCGTTTTCTCGTACTGACGCTCTACACCGCTTCTGCCCACATAGTCGCCGGCAATGAGCGAGCTGTCACGCTCCAAGTCGCGCGTGTTCGCTTCGGATAGATAGCCCAGCACATGTGCGGCTCCATGATACTTATATTGACGGATGGCACGGGGACGAATGGAAAAGCCCGGGAATTTGAACAACTGCTCCTGAAAACGTCCTGCTTCGCGAGGGTTCAGTTGAGCCAGCAGGAGTTGGGGCACATAAGGCGAGTAGCCGGGATTGATACGACGATCCCTTATGTCCTGAAAACGCTTGTGCACATACTCCGGCTCCACATTCAAGGTCTGACACAGAGCAAGGGTATCGAATTCGCCCACCTCTTTCGTCACGGCTACGAGGTCGTAGGCCGGTTCGTTATAAACGAGCAGCTCTCCGTTGCGGTCGTATATCACCCCTCGCGAAGGATATACAGGCTTCTGATAGAAAGCATTGCTATCCGCGCGAGCCTTATAGTTCGGACTCAGGATCTGCAGATAGAACAGGCGTATCGCATAAATGAACACCACACAGATCGTGGTTATCACCAGTAGGAAACGATGTTTTTCGTTGGGATCTTTCCGCCGTTTACTCATTTTCTGGCATTTTGAGTCTCTTGCCAAAAAGCGAATTCATAATAAGCAATAGCAAATAAGTGAGCAGGATGCTTGCCCCTGTACGAAGCAGCATATACGGCACACTCAGCAGGCTCCACGAATCCAGAATGAAAAGGAGCAGATGATGTATGACGGTAAGCTCCAGCACGAACACATATACACCGACTTTCAGATTCCGTGCCGACGGTGGATACCCCAAGTCCGAATCCTTGTCCAAGAAAGGACGTGCCAGTCCGTTGCGGGCGAAAGCCGTAGCCGTCAATGATGCGGCATGCAGCCCGGGTACTCCGCTAAGAATATCAAGGAGCATACCTATTATGAATGCTCGCCACAGAAGAGCGGAAACCGACATGTTCAGCGGCAGCAGCATCAGAGCATATATATAGACGAAAGGGGTGGCTACTTTGAACAGAAATATGTAGTTGAACACCCATACCTGTAGCAGAACGAGCAGCACGGCTGCCGAGAAAAACCTTATCTCGCGAATCATCAGTAAGCCTCCGTTTTGGGTATGTCGTTTTCCTCCTCCAGTTTCTGTCTCTCTATGTCGATCTTATTCAGGATCACATACACATCCGTCAGCCTGCCGAAGTCGGCAGACAGGATCACCGGCACGGCACTGAACGAGTTCCTCTCGGCCAAAGGCGTATCCTTGCCCTTTATCTTGCCTACACGCCCGACCATCAGGTTGGCAGGGAAGATGGACGAATACCCGCTCGTTACTACCGTATCGCCCTGTGCTAGCTGCACATGACGGGGCAGATCAGTCAGCTGGGCTACATTGCTCCCGGGCTTCTCCCATAAAATGGAACCTACGTATTCGCTTCCCTTGAGTCGGCAACTGAGTTTGAACTTCGGGTTGATGATCGGGATCACAATAGCATAATGGTCTGAAGCAGCCGTTACGGCACCGACTACCCCCGTAGCTGACACGACCCCCATCTCCGGCAGTACACCATCGGCTCGTCCCTTATCTATCGTCATGAAATTCTCCACCCTGTTATAGGAGGCATTGACCACCTGTGCTCTCAGGTAGTCCATCTCCACCGGTTGGGGATTGAGGGAATCCGGCCGAAAAAGCAGGGGGTGTACAGAATCGGCTATCGCAGCATCAACGGCTCTCTTGAGCGAAATATACTCCAACTCCAATCGTGCATTGGCATCGAGAAGCATGCGGTTTTTCTCGCGCAGATTCATATAACTGCGCACTTCGCCCGTCAGGCTATTGATACGCCCCGTCAGGGCATTGGCTATCGCCATTCCTTGTGCCCGATGGTAGATGCTGTCGTTAAAGAGTACGACAAAGGCTACTGTCTCCAGAAAAAGAAACAGTAGCCAATGCCGATGACGTACTATAAACTCAATGAGCTTACGCATGTTAGAGCATGCAGGAAGAAGGTTTTTCGGATTATCTCTATCGGATCAGGAAATTGAATGTGTCCACATATTTGAGTGCAATCCCCGTACCCTTGGCTACGGCCAACAGAGGTTCATCGGCTACCTGGAAAGTGATACCGAAACGATCGGTCAGACGCTTATCCAAGCCGCGCAGCATAGCTCCTCCACCGGTCAGGAATACACCGTTCCTCACGATGTCGGCATAGAGTTCGGGAGGAGTTTCCTCCAATGCTTTGAGGATGGCAGCTTCGATCTTCACGATGGACTTCTCCAGACAGTGTGCCACCTCCTTATAACTTACGGGTATCTTCCGCGGCAGGGTATCCATCTGGTCGGCACCGCAGACGAGGTAGGTCTCAGGCGGTGAAGCCAAGTCTTCCGAAGCAGCACCTACATTGATTTTGATCTGCTCGGCTGTACGCTCCCCGATCTTTACATTGTGTTCGCGGCGCATATAGTCCATAATATCATTGGTCAGTTCATCACCGGCTACACGGATGGACTGGTCCATGACGATACCGCCGAGTGAAATGACGGCAATCTCCGTTGTACCTCCGCCTATATCCACGATCATATTTCCCTCCGGAGCCAATACATCTATACCGATACCCACGGCAGCAGCCATAGGTTCATATATCATATATACGTCACGCCCACCTGCATGTTCGCTGGAGTCGCGCACGGCACGCATCTCGACTTCCGTACTGCCCGAAGGGATGCCGATCACCATGCGGAGCGATGGATGGATCCAACGATGCTTCTTACCGATCATACGGATCATACCGCTTATCATCTGCTCGGCAGCTTTGAAGTCGGCTATCACACCGTCTCGCAAAGGGCGTACCGTCCTGATATGCTGGTGTCCTTTCTCGTACATCTCACGAGCAGCTGTCCCTACCGCTATCACTTCATCTGTGCGGCGATCGAATGCTACCACGGAAGGCTCATCCAAGACGACCTTACCATCTTTGATTATTATCGTATTAGCCGTACCTAAGTCAATGGCCAATTCCTGTCGAAAAGAAAATAATCCCATCTTGTTCTGTATCTGTAGAAAAGTATTTCCTGTGCTGGTGACGGTACGGGAGTGCTATATCCGACCATTCTTTTGCTACAGGCCTATTTTCTATGTTTTTGTTAATGTTTGAAATGTCTTACTCCCGTCATCACCATGGCAATGCCCCTCTTGGTAGCCTCTTCGATGCTCAGGTTGTCCTTGATGGAACCTCCGGGCTGGATGATAGCGCGAATACCTGCTTCGGCAGCTATCTCCACACAGTCGGCAAAGGGGAAGAAAGCATCGCTGGCCATGACAGCCCCATTCAGGTCGAAGCCGAAGCTCCGCGCTTTCTCTATGGCCTGTCGTAGAGCATCGACTCTGGAAGTTTGCCCCACTCCACTGGCATAAAGTTGGCTATCCTTTACCAAAGTAATAGCATTGCTCTTGCTATGCTTTACCACCTTATTGGCAAAGATGAGGTCGTCCGTTTCGTCTGCCGTAGGCACCACCGGTGTTACAGGCTTAAAGTCCGTAGCCTTCGCTGTCACACTATCCGTTTGCTGCATGAGCACACCGCCAAACATGGAACGGAACTGCCACTGCTCACGTACAGGTTCTTTCTGTAAGAGGATGATCCTGTTCGTCTTTCGTGTCAGATATTCCATGGCGGCATTGTCATAATCGGGAGCAATGATCACCTCGAAGAAAATCTTGTCGATCTCTTGAGCCGTTTCCTTATCAATAGGAGTATTCGTCACCAGTATGCCGCCAAAAGCCGATACGGGGTCACCTGCCAGAGCAGCCTGCCATGCTTCGATCAGCGTACCGCGCGAAGCTATGCCGCAGGCATTCGTATGCTTGAGGATTGCAAAGGTGGGGGCGGAAAACTCACTGATAAGCGATACCGCAGCTTCGATGTCCTGCAAATTGTTGTAGGAGATTTCTTTCCCTTGGAGCTTATCGAAATAGAGGTCGAAGTTGCCGAAAAAGAATCCTCGCTGATGAGGATTCTCCCCATAGCGAAGCACTTTCGGGCTATCTGCCGACATACGGAAAGCCGTCTGCTCTCCATCATCGAAGTAACGGAAGATAGCACTGTCGTATGCCGAACTCACTGCAAAAGCCTCACGGGCATAGTGTCTGCGTTCGGCTATGGTAGTTTTGGCTCCCCGTTCTTTCAGCAGTCTGTAAAATCCGCCATACTGAGCCCGTGACGAGATGATAACGACATCTTCGAAGTTCTTGGCTGCTCCTCGAATGAGAGAGATACCGCCTATATCTATCTTCTCTATGATATCTGCTTCCGATGCCCCCGATGCCACGGTGGCCTCGAATGGATATAGATCCACAATCACCAGGTCGATAAGGGACAATCCGTATTCTCCTACTTCGCGCACATCGGTTTCATGACCACGACGTGCCAAAATACCGCCAAAAATCATCGGATGCAATGTCTTCACCCGTCCACCAAGCATCGAAGGATAGTGCGTCAGGTCATCTACAGCCCGACACGGATAACCGAGTGAAGTGATAAATTCATGAGTGCCTCCTGTGGATACGAACTCCACTCCTTGTCTGTTCAATTCGGCCAATATTTCGGCCAAACCATCTTTATGATAGACCGATATGAGAGCTCTACGGATAACCTTTTCCATCACACGCGATTTGCTGCTTGTATTACTACGTAGTTAAATAGGAATGGTTACAAAGGTAGTGGTTTTTCCGACAGATAGTTGCGTATTGTTTCTCCGATACCAACAGAATAACTTTACCATTACACATGCAAACTCTTAGGTCAATAAAATTATTTTCCTCGATAGCTGCATGAGCGATTTAGAAACAAAAGACATCTTGTTTGCTTGCAGTTTTACAAAAATGGCAATTTAATTTTCCATTGATTGCATTTCAATCAGCTAAAGCATAAGCGTTTACTTCTCTTTTTATCCACAAAAAAGAAAGTTGCTTCCACCGATCTTTCGACGTGGAAACAACTTTCTTTATAGTTTTTTTGCGGAGGTTCCTTACCGCTTACTTGGCTTTTTCCAGCTCAACGGTGAAGTGACGCATGATCGGATTTTCATACGTAATCACATAGCCGCGTGTAATGCTCTCGCGACGGTCGTACACATTCTTTACCGCAGCAGCGATAACGTCCATGTGGTTGTTCGTGTAGGTACGACGCGGAATAGCCAGACGCAGGAGTTCGAGACGCGGATAGCGGTTCTCCTTTGTCACAGGATCACGGTCTGCAAGGATAGAACCGATCTCAACCCCACGAATACCGGCCTCCAGATACAGCTCAATACCCAGAGTCTGAGCGATGAACTCTTCTTTCGGCACATTCGTAAGGATCTTCTTAGCATCGAGGAAAATGGCATGGCCACCGGCAGGACGCTGATAGGGAATACCATATTCATCCAACTTTTTGCCCAGATATTCCACCTGTTTGATGCGGGTCTCAAGTGTATCGAAGTCGGTACCTTCGTCCAGACCTTGTGCCAGAGCATTCATATCACGACCACTCATGCCACCGTATGTGATAAAGCCCTCGTTCATGATACAGAACATCTGGCAACGCTTGAAGAGCTCTTCATCCTTGAATGCCACGAAACCACCCATATTTACGATAGCGTCTTTCTTGCTGGACATGGTCATCATATCGGCATACGAGTAGATTTCCTTCACGATCTCCTTGATACTCTTATTTTCATAACCGGCTTCGCGCGTCTTGATGAAGTAGGCGTTTTCAGCAAAGCGTGCAGAGTCGATCAGCAAACGGAGACCATAGCGGTGCGTCAGCTCGCTTACTTCGCGGATATTCTTCATAGAAACGGGCTGTCCTCCGGCTGTGTTGTTCGTAATCGTAAGCACTACGCAGGGGATCTTTTCCTTAGGAGTCTCTTTCAGTATTTTCTCTAACTTGTTCAGATCCATATTGCCCTTGAAGGGAAGTTCGATCTGCGTATCGGCAGCCTCGTCGATGGTGCAGTCAGGGGCAAAAGCGCGACGGTATTCGATATGCCCTTTAGTCGTGTCGAAGTGAGAGTTGCCGGGCAGTACATCACCTTCTTTCACGATGGTGGAGAAAAGCACATTTTCGGCAGCACGACCTTGGTGCGTGGGGAGAAAGTAGTTAAAGCCCAGAATGTCGTGAATGGCATTCTTCATATTATAGTATGAACGTGCACCGGCATAACTCTCATCCCCGAGCATCATAGCAGACCATTGGCGGTCGCTCATAGCACCTGTACCTGAGTCGGTAAGCAAATCGATAAACACATAGTCGCTCTTGAGCAGGAAGAGATTGTAATGAGCGTCCTTGATCCATTGTTCACGCTCTTCACGCGTACTCTTACGGATAGGCTCTACCATTTTAATGCGGTAGGATTCTGAAAAAGGTAATTCCATAGGATTGTAACTGTGATTTTGAAGTTAGTTTTTCCTGTTATGTTCTAATGGGCGGCAAGTTAGTCATTTTTTACCGGAGGAAGTTCCTTTTTCCGCTAAATGCGCATAGTGCAGATTCCGGTCTCAAGTGCAATGGTTTGATAAATTCCGGATGAATACTTCGAAAGATCTTTCGAAACGAAGTTTTCTCGAACGTTTCGTCCGGATCAGCCTCGTATCTTTCTAATGACCGATTCGGAGTAAAAGGCTGCTATTTGAAGATCAGATAGCACCAAACCGGAAAGTGATCCGAAGCATGTACCGACTTGTCTACCGTACAGTTATATGCAAAAAAACCGGAAGAATAGAGGATATGATCAATACGTACCTTGAAAGCACCCTGATTAAAAGTAAAGCCCGGGCCACGCCCCGTATCGGAATACGCATCTTTCAGACCCGATGCTATTTTATGGCGGGTATATGATATGGGGGTATCGTTGAAGTCACCGCATACGATCACGTGCTCGGAGTCCGAGGACCGGATATAGCGATTCACAGAATCGGCCTGAGCAGCACGCAGAGCATAGGCCGGCCCCATCTTGGCCGTCATCATCCGACTGAGAGCTGCAGCCTCTCCTTCTCGCACCATTTTCAGATATTCCACTCCATCGGCCATTGTCAGGCGGAAACTTTCCAAGTGATTGTTCACGACAAGGACTTTGCGCCCCTGTATATCGACAGTATAGGCTGTGGAGCCATTGAATGCGGACTCGTACGGGATGCGGCGCACATCGAGAATAGGATATTTGGAGAGAAGCATAAGGCTGCTGCCTCTTCCATCTTCTCGAGTATGCGACAGTTCCATGTAGCGATATTCGGGAAGATATTTCTTGAAAGTGCGCAGACCTACATAGCAAGAGTTGCTTTTCCGACTCAGTACTGCCTCCTGCAAGCACACGATGTCAGCCCCGCTGCCTTTGATATATTTGAGGATAGGATTCGGATTCTCGGCATTGTGCGCTCGAAAATCAAATCCCTTGACGTTATAGGTCATCACCTTGATACGCGACTGCGGAATCGAGGATTCTTTCACCTTTCGATGCAGCGGTATATAAGTGTCGATGGTGCCCCATGTGAAAAGCAACAAAAGGGCATTCCCGATAAACCAAACAATCTTGCCTCGGAGTACCCAATATATAACCATCCCCACCTGAGCAGCAAGGAAGAATGGGAAAGCCAAGCCGAAGAAAGCAGGTATCGTAATCGTTGCCGGAGATATGAGTGGCGACGAGGCGGCCAAGAGATAACAGAACGTAATCCCCAGATTGATAATTACCGAAACGGAATGGAGCAATGTCCCGATCCTGCCCCTTGCTTTCTTCTTCTTTTTTTCACTCATCTCTATTGCGGACGACTCATAAACGTTTGCTTTGGTCGAAGAGACGACGCTTCTCTTCGGCGGTCAATGATGCATATCCCGATATACGAATCTTATCCAGGATCTGATCTATGGAAGACTCCGCTTCTTTTGTTTCTTCAGCCTTTGGGTTTGCATCGTTTTTCGGAGATGCCGGATGGGGCGTTCTTCTTACCCGAAAGCGAGGCTTTGCAAATTTCTTTTGAGGGCCAAAGAGCGAGCTGACAAAGTCTGTCATGCGATCGAGCAGACGCTGAAACCAAACTGTAATGTCTTTGCCCCCGGCCAATGAAAGGGCAAACCATACACCGAAGCCTGCTCCCCCGATATGTGCCACGTGGCCACCGAAGTTATCTCCCGTTAATAGCAACACATCCAGTCCGAAAAGGATGAGAGCCAATGTCGTCAGCCTGATCCGACCGATGAATAACAGACTCACTCGCTCCCAACGAGCATAAAAAGCTATTCCGAAAACAATGGCCATCACGCTGGCAGAAGCTCCGATCAGAGGAAAATGAGACAAGCCTAATGAAAAGGCATCGGCGACTAAGACTGTCAATACGTAGAGCAATCCTCCCGCCAATCCGCCAAGTAGATAGACGCTGATCAGCCTCCTGGGATTCTGATAGCGCAGGAAAAGCTGTCCGAACCAGTAAAGCCACAGCATATTGAAGAAAAGATGCCATAGATCCGAGTGCAGCCACATATACGTGAATATCGTCCACGGATGTCTCGAAAAGGTATATAAATCGGGGGCCAACCAAAGCCACCGTTCTACGATATACGGATCGGCCCCCAAAAGAGACAAAAAGGCATGCGAAAGCCAAACCAATAAAGAGATCAAAACAGTGAATACCATCAGACGAGTATTCATGTCTGCCAGCCTCAGGCGTCGGCTCAATTCTCTAATTGTAAGGCCCATCGATCTCTCCTTTCTTGCGCCAGAGGAAAATAAGAATAATACCTCCTATCATCCCACCCAGATGAGCAAAGTGAGCGATATTGCTACCGCCTGCCATCGGTGCAACACCGAGAAACAGTTCTATAAGTCCATATACAATAACGAACCACTTCGCTTTGATGGGAATAGGGATAAAGAAAAGATAGATCTCGCTATTGGGGAAGAGCATTCCGAAAGCCAGGAGCAATCCGAATACTGCTCCGGAGGCACCGACCGTCGTGGGTAAATTGAGGAAAGCACTCTTGAGCATCTCCGCACCATCCGGGAAGCGAACGAATTCGGCCGGGCTATTCACAATGGGCATCAGATCCACTGCCCATACGATCTGCTGTGCCAATGCTGCCGTAAGGCCACAAATGACATAGAAGATGAGGAAACGCTTCGTCCCCCAGAACTGCTCTATCAGCCGCCCGAACATCCAGAGCGAAAACATATTGAAGAAGAGATGCGAGAAGCCGGCGTGTAAGAACATATAAGAAACGAACTGCACAGGATTGAAACTACCTGCCTGGAAATAATGCAGTCCCAAGGTATCGTTCAGATCGATATTGAATCGTCCGCCGAGGACATAAGTAGCAAACCAGAATATCGCATTGATGATGATCAGGTTCTGCGTTACGGGTGGAGCAAACTGATAATTTCTTTCTCTAAAGCTATTCATATTGTGGATGATGTGGAATGTTCTTGTCTACTATGTTCAATACCATGTATTCGTTATAGGGCGATTGCTCTGCTGGTACTTCAGATCTTGCAGGAGCGAACTCTTCACCGATATGACGAAATTGTAGGACTTGTATGCTCCTATGGGAATGAAACTGGCAGAGATAGCCCAGCAGTGCATATCACGAGTGATATTACAGGTGAGCGATGTTATTTTCTTCAAGTCGAAATTGTAGTTCGCATTGAATCCGAAACTCCAATTCGGCGTAGGTTGGATATTGCCGCGGAAACTCAGGTTCTGCGTTACCCGATAGTAATACTCCATCTTATCGACATTGTACCTGTTATAGTCCGTAGCTATATTCCAGCTATAGTCGAATGACAGACTCCACGGGATTGAATACGTGAAGTAACCATCCTGATCCACTGTTCCACCCTCACGATTGCGTTCGAGGAGCGAGCCTCCGCTTTCGCCCTGCGGACTTCTTCCTTTAAGGATCCCTTCAGCATCGTTTCCGTCAGGAGGAGGGGTAGCCTCCGCGCTCTTCTTTTCGTCTTTCCGTTCCCTTTTGCCACTGAAAAGAGCCAGCAACCCGCTGAGCGATTCTTTGTTAAGCGTATAGCTGAAAGAAGTACCCGTACTGATCAGGCGTGCCAATCCCTTACCGTTAAAAATGCGCAGATCGTTGCTCTTATAGGGAATGATCTTTCCATCTTCTCCCTCATAATATTTCGTCACATAGGGGTCGAACAGACCGGACAAACGCAACGTAAAACTCTTCGAGAAGCGAAGGGCCAGCGAAGCCGAGATATTGTTCCATCGGATCGAATCGGCAAACATATTATAGGATGTAGACCATGTGAACTGATCTATCAGGCTGATCTTCTTGATCCCTGTCGAATCCGATTTGGACTTGATCTTGGCCTCTAAGTTATTGTCAAAAGAGAAATTGACCGATCCTGCATTACCCATAGAGGGTGCACCGAATATCTGTTCGGAATAGGGCGAATAGAGCAGCGTATGCAGCTTTCCGCTCTGATCAGTGTGCTCGATATGCTCCCAAAAGCCATATCGGCGCTTGGTAAAATCGGGCATATAGGAGAAGCTGACAGTAGGCGTGAAGCGATGGCGGATCATAATCAGATTGCCTCCAAAGGAGAATGGTTTCCAGGGTTTGAACATACCGTACAGTGTGGTAGATAAGCCTGCCGACAAGCTGTAATCGTACAGTCTGCGGAATTTATAGGTCGTGTCCGAAGGTAAAAAGGCCTTCTTATCCTCGTTCCACGACTTCCGGATACCTTTCGTGTACCACCATTCATTGTAGTTAACGCCCATGGTCAGATTGATATAATCCAACAAAGGAACAGTCAGACTGACAGGTACGGAGTGACGCATGCCATTCTTCCAGTCACGCACGAGATCGCTTTGGAGCAAATTCTTCTCATGCGTCAGAATACTATTGCGAAGCTGACCGGAATAGCCCACACTCAACTTTTCATACCAACGCTCTGGTCCCACACGGGTATTCCGCTTGAAAGGATAGCGCGTGGACATATTGATCGAGAGGTTCGGCAAGGTAAGGCTCACCGTCGTATCGCGCATGTTCTGGCTGATATCCATGCTACCTGTAATAGAAAAGGGAGTACCCGGAAACTTGCGCGAATAGCTCACGGCCGAACTCCGTGTCGTAGCAGTACGGGCATTGACATCGTAGGTGGTGTTCAGTGAATTCTGGAAATAGCTGCCGGTGGCAAAATTCACATTGGCCGACAACGTTTGCAAAGGATTGGCCTTCGGATCCTGACTGTGCGTCCATCGGACATTCAGGCTGGTGGTCTTGCTGTAGTCTCCGGGGATATATTTGTCGCCGGACTTCGATACCAGATAATTGGCTTCGAACGAACCGCTGTACTTATATCTCTTCTTATACTTCGATTGGGCTGAAATGCCCCATGACCCTTTGGAAAAGATCTCCCCACGCAAGGCCAAATCGATATAGTCGCTGAAAGCAAAATAATATCCGCCGTTCCTCAAATAGAATCCATAGCGATTGTCCTCCCCATACGTAGGCATCAATATACCGGAAGAGTATTTGTTGGAAAAGGGAAAATAGCCGAATGGAAGACCGATAGGCAGTGGCATATCGGCGATAACCAGATTGACCGGACCGGTGACGATGTCTTTCTCCGGATGCACCTTTGCTTTGGAGAGATTGATATAGAAGTGAGGATGATCATGATTGTCGCAGGTCGTATAACGCCCTCCTTGCATAAACATGATATTGTCGGGCATCTTCTTGGTCTTACCGGCGGTCAGATAACCTTCGCCCTGCTGCGTGATCACTCCACTGATAATCCCTTTCTGTGTACGGAAATTGTAGGTGAAGTTCTTGGCTTCGAACGACTGTTCCCCGTCCTTGAAGATCGGAAATGCCATCGGATAACCGGCTGTATCGAGGACGTAGCGTGTAAAGACCGTACTGCTGTCGGTATTGAGATACATGAAGTTAGCCTCCAAACGGCTCTTTTGGTAGCTCACATAGCTTTTGCCGAAAAGATAGGCACGATTCTGTCCGAGCAAGACGATGGAGTCGGTGGCTTCGTATTCGACAATGTCTTCCAATTCGAATTCATCGTCATACACACTGTCCTGCTGCATCAACCCGGTAGAATCGGCAGCAAGGGAATCTCGAAAGGAACTGTCTGGGATAGGTTTTGCGAGAAGTGCCGTGTCTTTCAATGTAGAATCAGACAGCGTAGTATGCCGACGGTGGTGCGACCCGACTGCTCCGGCCATAGGGCGTTCCGCAGCGAGCAAAGTAGCACAGAGCAATCCGACAAGGATTACAGGTAATAACCATGAAAGTCTGGAACAGAGATTGCCTGATTATCAATCATAGTTTTGAGTGCATTCTTTATCTTTGAGTATAATCTCCGAAATGCAATCATTTGAAAATTAGCAACTTGTATTTTCTCGAAATTTTTGATGCGGTTGCCCTGCCTATTGTATGAGAGTTGCCTATTAATGTGTTCACTATCTTCCAATGTGGATAGCAGGTGACTATAAAAAAGTGAGGCTGTCTAACGATGAGACAGCCTCAGCTTCATTTATTAATCTGTATGGATATTTTGGATTATTCCGCTGCAGACATTACTACAATACGGTTCCAAGCGTTCTCTTCGTAGATTTGCTCAGATGATCCCTTCCATTCAATCGTAATACGGTCAGCAGAAACACCGTACTTTTCAAGCATCTTGGCAACAGCCTTTGCACGACGCTCAGAGAGCTTCATGTTATAGGCGGCAGTACCGGTCTTTTCGTCTGCATAACCGACTACCTTAATCGGAGCATTGTTCGTCTTTGCGTACTCAGCAGTGTTGTAAACATTGATTTCTTGGTTGCGGTCGATCTTCGCGCTGTTGAGACGGAAGTAAACCACATTGTCAACTATAACACGAGTAACTGTCGGCTGAGTAGGCTCGGGACATTCGGGGCATGAAACCGGACGACGGCTCAACTCTTCTACTTGAGCGCGGAGTGAGTTGATCTGGTTGTTCAGGTCGTTTACCATAGCATAGTCCATAGGAATAATTTCTGTCCACTCTGTCTTGCCCATGTTGAACGTAAGGCCTGCTGTAGCCATTACCGGGAAGTCTGCTTTTCCTCTCTTAGTGCCGATGAAGTTCATTTTGCCTGCAAAAGCTTGGCCTTCGATGTTGAAGTCTACAACTCTTGAGAGACGGAATTTCAGCATCAAACCAACATTAACCGTTCCAGTCATATCGTCTTTGGTTCCAATTTTTTCACCATTTGCGTTTTCGCTATGGAATTTGTAACCAAATCCCACACCCGCCCAAGGGATAATATGGAAAACACGGTTTGGACGGTATACTCCGAAATAGTTCGTCAGGTCGAACATGAAGTCAAGGTG
Source organism: Porphyromonas gulae (assembly GCF_000765945.1). NCBI lineage: Bacteria > Pseudomonadati > Bacteroidota > Bacteroidia > Bacteroidales > Porphyromonadaceae > Porphyromonas > Porphyromonas gulae. The sequence goes on along the minus strand of NZ_JRAT01000012.1, from coordinate 92,541 downwards.
AGCGTTTCCAAAATAGTTATGGTTACGCTCTTCGCTGCCTTGGGTGTATCCGTAGATGTCAAATCCGGTGAATTGCAAGCGAGTAGCGAAATAAGGTTCATGCCACTTACCGATACCGAATGTAGGAACAATGCTAAGACGATCCATGATGTCTACATCGTTATTCCATCCGGATAGAGCCATGCCGGCACCTCCTGCTAAGTCAATGAACCAATGGTCAGAGGCCTTATCACGTTGGAATGCTGTGTGCATTCCTGCTTTGTTCTGTGTAGTAGCTTCTTGGGCAGTTGCACTAAACGTACAAGCGAGACCCGCAAGTGCTAATAATAAAGATTTAGCTTTCATAATTCTGTATGTCATTTTTTTATTATCCAACAAAAGTCTCAGATGAATTACTTGGAGCGAACGATTACAACGCGATTCCAAGCTTTCTTGTTGAACGGTTGCGTAGTGTCGCCCTTCCATTCTACAGAGATCAGTTCGGATGGCACACCATACTTGCCCGTCAGAACATCAACAACGGCTTTTGCGCGACGCTCAGACAATCTTTCGTTGTACTGAGTGTCACCCGTAGGATCAGCATAGCCTACAACAGTAATCGGCTCGTTGGTTTCTTTTACAAACTGAGCTACGTCATACAGATTGATAAGCTGGTCTTTGTCTACAACATAGCTGTCGAAACGGAAGAGTACAGCCTTCTCGGTTAGCTTGTTTTCTGTCTTGGTAACGGGTGTAACGTCGGGGCATTCGGGACATGATACAGGACGCTTGGAGAGTTCTTCGACTTCTCTGCGCAGGCGATTAATCTGACCATTCAGATCGTTGATAAGCGCGTAGTCCATGGGCTCGATGGCATTGAAGCCTACAGCACCCAAGCGGAAGTTAAGACCTGCTGTCGCCATTCCTTGGAATCCATTGTAATAACGTCCTTCCTGATCCTGGAAAATAGGAGTCGGCTTGGCATTGAAAGCACGGCTTAAGTTGAGATTGGAGTGTGCTGCTTGTGCTTCGATCACAAAGTCTACACGTTTTCCTAATCTGAAAGCCATCATAACACCCAGATTGGCAGTCAGAGACTCGACATTGTCTTTACTCCATTTGCTGCCAATGAATTTATGCTGGTAACCAACACCTACCCATGGAATTAAATGGAAGAAACGATTTTCGCGATATGGCGCAAAGTAATTAACCACATCGAACATGAAGTCAAAGTGAGCTGCGCCAAAATTGGTCTTAATTTCTTGTTCCGCATTTTTTCCAAGGAACGTGTGTGCCTGAGCTCCGTTAATTTGCAAACGGGTTGCAAAGAATGGATTGTGATATTTTCCAACTGAAATAGAGCCGGCAGCACCCAAGCGGTCTACAAAATCTTTGTTGTTGTTGTCATTGAGGAACTGCGCTGCAACACCGCCCTGCAGTGTTACGAACCAATTGCTGCCTGCTTTGTTGCGAGCGAAAGCAACATTTTTGGCGGGTAACTGACCCGTTGCCGGTACAGTATTTTCCTGTGCACTTGCATTCAGTGCAATAGCTCCAACGAATGTGAGCATTAAGTACTTTACCTTCATAGTTTTACTTTTCTAAGTGTATTTTTATACGTTTCCAATAGCCTATTCGCTACACAAATGTAGCTTAATAAATTTGAATAACCAAATATTATGCTACTCAGAAGGCCTCTGCCTTGTCTTTGATATGCTATAGATCGAAGCAAAAACGCTTTATTTAATAATAGAGTATTATGACAAAAAGCTAAAAGAAATTATTCTTTTACAGAAGCTGCATCCTTCCTTAAAATCTCGTTTGCCAAGGTCTATAGACTTCATTGACAGGTATCTTTTCCCTTTGTATATGCTATTTAGTTTATACACTGAAGCTATTCTTTTTTCTCTTTCAAATAATCTTTTATAACCTGTATTTGTGCGTCTTTTAGAATTACATATCCGTTATTTCCAAGTAGATAGATGGTTGGAGTGGCTTTGATGTCGTACAGCTGTTGATTAGTTATACTGCCATCGCTGTTGATTCCTACTTCTACGAAAGCGGGAAAATCTGAAAGCCCCAAAAGCCATGTATTTTTATCGTTGTCCGGATATATGAATAAAATGCTTAGTTGTTTGGTTTCTACTAAATTACGTAGTTGATCATCCTGATGTAGTTCGCGTATCAGTTGGGAACAAGTATGGCATCCTGGTTCGTAAAAGACAAGTATGGTGTTGGGCGTAAATCTGTTACTGAGTCGATGCAGGCTGCCGTTGCTTTGCTCGTAAATGAAATCCTCCGCCTTTGTGCCAACCCGGTTGCGCAGCATCAGCTCGTATCGCTCTTTCAGACGTATTCGTTCTGCGTAGGATATTTTGGGCGACTTCATCAAAAAAGCTACTGCCGGAATATAATACTCCTCATTGAGCATAGGAGAGTTAGGCTCGTATAGGTACTTTTTATAAAATCTCATGAATAGCTCCAGCAATGCTCCGGAGGATTTCTCCAACGGATAGATAATCGATGATTTTACCTCATGAACAGGAAGAGCGATAGCCACACCGAGAAAGTTGGCGATACTGATTTCCATATTTTGAGGCTTCCGGAGATAAGCTGAATCCGTGAAGTTGAATTCATCCCAATAATGCTTTACGAAGTACGATGCCCGTTCCTGCGGACTTGTTATTGAAACCGGTATATCCGGTAATGGGAAAGCAAGCTCCGGTTCTTCTGCCGATGCACTTGGAGCAATGCTGTCCACAGACTGCTGTATCTTATTCGGTCGTTGACTACACGAAGCTGCAAGCGAACTGATGGAGCCGAACAATGCTGCCATACTTACTATCATACAAAATCTGCGATACGTATTAGACATACCTTATTCTATTAGGATGAGACAAAATGTTTAGTGGTTCATGAAATGCTTGCCCATCTGACATAGGCAAAATCCATTTTATGGGGCAAAAGTGCCGAATGGGGAGTTATGCGTATTGCTACGCGATGCAGGCCGGGGTTCTTCAAGTTGCAACTTATCACATACTTCTGCCATCTGTTGTCAGCCGATTGCTCGGAAAGTTGGAGAGGAATATTTTGAACCAAAGAGACTCCTCCCTGATTGTCATCGGAAGTTACAATCAGCTCAACGTTAAGCTCAGTGGATAAGTTGCCCTTTTCTATTTCCACCTCAAGGGTTTGTGTAGTATGATTGTCTTCGAAGCAAAGGCCGAAGCCGGAAGCGGCAACTCGTACCACTCGCATCTCATCCCAATGCGCTGCGGTCTGTTGCTTCCAATTGGCGATCTCCGAAGCCAAAGCAAAGGAAGAAGCACTGACCGAACGATGACGTTGGGCAAGTGGTCTGTAGAACTTGTCATAATAGTCATCCAGCATTCTCCTCATCGTAAAGTGTGGTGCTATGTACATCATGGATCGACGTATGTACCGTATCCAGCCTTCAGAGTAGCTTTTCTCTTCCTTGTCATAGTAGAGAGGAATGATCTCTCGTTCCAGAATGTCATATATGGAAAGAGCATCGAGCTTATCCTGCATTTGCTGGTCGCGATAAGTAGACTTGTCAGTCAGTGCCCAGCCGGCATTCGGTCTATAGCCCTCGTACCACCAGCCGTCTTGTACGGAGAAGTTCAGTACACCATTCATTTCGGCTTTTTGTCCGGATGTCCCTGATGCTTCGAGTGGTCGGGTAGGGGTGTTGAGCCATACATCGACCCCGGCAATTAGTTTGGACGCCAGATGCATGTCGTAGTTTTCCAAGAAAATGATTTTGCCTTGGAATTCGGGACGACGGCTGATCTCCGTAATATGTTTAATAAGTCCTTGGCCACCCCCGTCAGCCGGGTGTGCTTTGCCCGCGTAGAGAAAACGTACGGGACGTTCGGGGTTATTGACCAGACGCGATAGTCGCTCTAAATCCGTAAAGAGCAGGTGCGCTCGTTTATAGGTTGCAAATCTGCGTGCAAAACCGATAAGGAGCGTATTGGGTTCAATATTGTCCAATCCATCCGGGAAACATATCGGATCCTCGTTGTGTCGCAGCCATCGTTTGCGATAATCATGCGCTATGTGGTGCAGTAGATTGTCCTTGAGCTTCGAGCGCAGATCCCATATTTCTTCGGAAGGGATTTGTTCTATTGCTTCCCATGCAGACTCTTCAGACTGATGGCTGAGAAAATCGGTGCCAAGGTGCTGTTCATAGAAATTTTGGCTCTCAGGAGAAGCCCAAGTCGGAAGGTGTACACCGTTGGTCACGTGCCCCACATGTAGCTCTTCGGCAAAGAATCCTGGCCATATGGGAGCAAACATCCTGCGAGAAACAACTCCGTGCAGATAGCTCACTCCATTGGCTTCCTGACAAGTGTTGAGGGCGAATACACTCATCGAAAACTTCTCGTTCGATCCCGGTGTTGTTCGTCCCATATCGATAAACTCTTGCCAGCTGATTCCAAGGCGGCGAGGAAAATGTCCCATGTAACGCCCCAAGAGCTCTTCATCGAAGTAGTCGTGACCCGCCGGTACAGGGGTGTGAACCGTATATAGCGAAGAGGAACGGACTACTTCCAGCGCAACGTCGAAACTCAATCCCTTTTGTTCAACATAGTCGGCCAGACGTTGGGCACTGATCAGTGCCGCATGGCCTTCATTCATGTGGAAGATTTCTTTGTTGATACCCAGACGCTGTAGCAGGAGGATGCCACCGATGCCGAGCAGATATTCCTGCTTCATGCGATTTTCCCAGTCTCCTCCGTAGAGGTTGTGAGTGATCTGACGGTCGGCTTCGCTGTTCTTGTCCAGATCGGTATCCATCAGAAAAAGATCTATCCGTCCCACTTTCACCTGCCATACATGACAGTAGACCGTATGATCGGAGAAAGGCACTTCCAGTACGATCTGATGCCCACTCTCATTCTTTACCGGTCGTATCGGCAGGAGACGAAAGTCCTGAGCGTCATAGGTGGCCAGTTGCTGACCATCTGCGCTGATCCTTTGGTCGAAATAACCGTATCGATAGAGAAAACCTACTGCTGTAAGCGGTACGTTGCTATCACTTGCCTCTTTGAGGTAATCTCCTGCCAATACACCCAGTCCACCGGAATAAATCTTCAATACGTGGCTAAGACCGTATTCCATGCTGAAATAAGCTATGCTTGGTCGATCGGTGTCTGACGGTGACGCCATATACCTCTGCCAGGCACTATAGACATCTTCAAGCTCTTGTAGCCAATCAGTATCGTTGAGGAGAGCATCGATACGGTTGAGCGAAAGAGAACGAAGCAATTTGATCGGATTGCCGTCCGTTTCGAACCAAAGATCCGGATCCATACGCTCAAATAGGCTCGTAGCACGCGGATTCCATGACCACCAAAGATTATAGGCCAACTCCTCCGCTTTGCCGAGCCTTTCGGGAAGTTCTACACATGTGAATATTTCCTTCCAAACGGGCGTATTATTCTTTTTCTGAATTATCATTTTCTTACTATGCTGTATGCATTATGCTATGGCCGTATTTCGCTGTGGCCATACTTCAAAAACATTTCAAAGGTATGTATTTGTTTCGATAGGCTTTTCTCTTGATACAGAGGAAATCTCTTTCGGACAGACTGAGATCGCAGAACTAACCCAAGATGAGTTTCAGCTTGTCAAGCCTGAGATTGCCAAGCGTAAGATTTTCGTTCTTGAATCAAGAGTAAAACCCTTACTAACCATCCTGAACGAGATTCAAAAACAAAAGAAAAAGCCTCTTGCGAAGTACCCGAACGGTGCTTGGCAGAGGCTTCCTTATGTGGTGGCGCGAAGCACACCTATTAGTCTTTTAGTAGCGAGCTTCTACTATATCCCAGTCAACGATGCTCCACAAATCTTTGAGGTGGTCTGCACGACGATTCTGGTAAGTCAAATAGTATGCATGCTCCCACACATCGAATCCGAGCAACGGATTCAATCCCTTGCGCACGGGGTTGCCTGCGTTCGGCTCCTTTTCGATAGAGAGTTTGCCATTGGCATCGGATGCAAGCCATACCCAGCCTGAACCGAAGAGAGTAGTACCGGCCGTATTGAACTCTTCTTTGAACTTTTCGAACGAACCGAATTGCTTATCGATAGCTTCTCCCAATTTGCCTTTCGGTACTCCTCCCTTGCCCGGACGGAACTGTGTGAAGTAGAGATTGTGGTTGAGGGTTTGGCCGGCGTTGTTGAAGATACCGCCTTCGCTCTTTTGTACGATAGTATTCAAGTCTGCGTTTTCAAATTCCGTGCCGATAATGAGCTTATTGAGGTTGTCCACGTAAGTCTTCAAGTGCTTACCGTGGTGAAATTCTACTGTTTCTTTGCTGATAACAGGAGCCAGTGCATCGACCGCATAAGGCAGGGAAACGAGTTCGTGAGTCATAACGTCTGATTTTTATTGTAATTAAGTCTTTTAATAATTGGTATCGGAGTAGCGCAAGACCGACTCCGAAACTCTTCAATCACTATTAGAACATTGTGAACGGAAAAAGGTTCGGATCTTGTCTGTAAAAGCCTACTTATTCCATTATAAAAAGATAGTTGCTCTCGTCCGAAAGTTCCGGTTGGAAGACAAAACCTTCGGGCGAAAAGAGCTGCATCTCTTCTACATGTCGGCATCGGCGAGTGAGAAGGTGTGCCGCCATCAGTCCGCGTGCCATTTTCGTATAGATGACGATCTGCTTGAGACCACCATCGGGTTGTGGCACTTTGAAGAGGGGTGTCACTACCCGTACAGCCTGTTCTACTCGTTTCCAGTCGAATAGCATTTTCATTTCTTCGCTTGCCAGAAAACATAGCTCACCGCCCTTTTCACGTACCTTTTCGATCAGAAAATCTGTTAGATGCGGTCGCCAGAAGTTGAACACCTCGTCTTCAACGGGTGCCCCCAGATGCGCAAATCCCTCCATTCTGTATGGACGAATCATGTCGCTCGGTCGCAAAAGACCATAGAGGAATGAGGTGATAAGAAGATGTTCGGAGGCATAAAGCCAATCGTCAGCACTGAAATTGGCGGGAGCAAGCTTCTTGAAAACCATACCCGTATAAGCCAATGCCGCGGGAGCAGTGGGCGAATCTTCATCGAAGAAGTGCTGCCAGCGTCGATGATTCTCTTCTGCCAGCTTTCTATTGATGCGGAGCAGTCCGCACAATTCTTCTATGTCGCAGGAAGATGCGGCCAAAGCAATCTTCGTACTCTGTTCCCGGAAGATCGGCGAAGTACTTGTCAAATGCGATGGTATACGTTTCGGCATACCGATCGTCTTGGCACATGAAAGGAGTATGAGCATAGGGCTTGATCCTGATATAAGCAAGAAGAGGAAGCCTCTGCCTGTCGTGACTCGTAGGCTTCCTCTTTGCTCCGTGTTTGCTACTTGGCTGTTTGGGACAAGATGTCTTTCATTAGCACGTCGAAATACTCTCCACGGGTGAGCACACCATCTTGTACAGCTACCACTTCTACTTCCCCAGAGGCCGCCATCACACCGTCTTCCCTGATAATGTCCTGCAAGAAGATGAGCTTGGGGCCTTTCTTGTGGCAGGTCAGACAGCTGCGGAAGCGATCACCACTGCGCAAGGACTGTTTGAACGTTATCGTCACTTTGTAAACGAAAGCATCGAGCCCTTTCTCGTGCATTTGGCCGAAATTGTCTCCGAGGCTTTCCCAGAACTCATGGCGGGTGTGCTCCATATAGCGCTGATAGTTGCTGTTATTCACCACACCTTGCAAGTCACATTCATAATCTCTCACCTTCATGTCGAGGGAGAAAAAATATTCTTTCTCTTTCATATCGTTAGGTTTTGTCGGGATCGATAAGTGAAAATTCACGTTCTTCCCTACATCTTATTATTCTTCTCTTTTGTCGAATCGGTATAGTTTGTCCGATGGCCGTACTTTCTCCTTTACCGGGATGGAGATGCGTTGCCCCTTTGTCGCTTTTTGCACGGTTTGCAGTTCGTACCGGATCTCTTCTACTCTTTGGATGATCACACCTGTCGTAGGGCCTGTGATCACAATCTCATCGCCTACATGCAGTTCGCCGGACTCTATCTCGAATTCAGCCACACCGAGACGGCTGAAGTATTTGATCCCTTTGCCTACATATATTTTCTGGCGGGTAGCTCCTGAACCGTATCGATGCGTCCATTCGCCGAGTCGCTGTCCGAGGTAGTATCCATCCCAAAAACCTCGGTTGAATACGGTAGCTAATTGTTCGTCCCACCGATCTATAGCTTCCTTGTCATAGGTGCCGTTGCAGTATGCTTCGATCGCTTCCTTGTAGCTCCGGCAGACCGTATAGACGTATTCGGGGCCACGTGCCCGTCCTTCTATCTTGAACACTCGTACGCCGGCATCCATCATCTTATTGATGAAATGAATCGTCTTCAGGTCTTTCGGCGACATGATGTATTGGTTCTCAATGTCCAGTTCCAGACCACTATCCTTGTCCTTGACGGTGTAGCCCCTTCTGCAGATCTGTGCACAGGCACCCCTGTTGGCCGAGCTGTTGTGCTCGTGCAGACTTAGATAGCACTTGCCCGAGACAGCCATACACAGGGCACCGTGAGCGAACATCTCTATGCGAACGGGATGGCCTTTAGGCCCACAGATATTATCTCTGAGGATGGTCTCGTGGATTGTACGTACCTGATCCATATTCAGCTCTCTTGCCAATACGACCACATCGGCAAAGCGCGAATAAAAGCGCAGGGCCTCCGCATTGCTGATATTGAGCTGAGTGGACAGGTGCACTTCTACTCCGATCTCGTTGGCATACGTCATCGCAGCCACGTCGGAAGCTATGATGGCAGATATCTGTGCCTTTTGTGCTGCGTCGATAATGGAGCACATGAGTACTATGTCCTCATCGTATATGACGGTGTTCACCGTTAAATAGCTCTTTACGCCCTTCTCTGTGCAGATCTCTGCTATTTTGTACAGATCTTCCGTGGTGAAGTTGTTAGCAGATCGGGCGCGCATATTCAGTCCTTCAATCCCGAAGTAAACGGAATCAGCTCCTGCTTTGATGGCTGCCATAAGCGATTCGTACGAACCGACAGGAGCCATTATCTCGAAGTCGTTTACATTCATTTCTTTCAATAAGTCAGAGGGCGTGAGACGGCTCGTCCGGATGCAGCCAGGGAGCTACATCCGATAGCGGCATACGTACAAAGTCCCGTTGCCACATTTGCGGGTGGGGCAGTTCCAGTTCGGGCGATTGTACCTTCGGGTATGTGGTATGCAATAGAATGTCTATATCGATCGGACGGTCGTGATAGATCCCTCCATTGCTTTTTTGTGTGCGACCCAATTCCCTTTCGATGGCTTGTGTGATATGCAGAATGTCCTGTGGTTTGAGCTTCGATCGCAAAGCCACCACCGCATTGAGGAAAGGATGAGGCGATTCGAACCCCCACGGTTCGGTTTCATAGAACCGAGAAAGGGTGAGCAGTCTGCCCACCCTCGTTTGTAGCATATCCAACGCTGCAGACAACAAACTGTGTCGATCGCCTAAGTTGCTGCCCAAAGAAAGATATACTATGCCCATACTCAATCGATAATGAGCATGGCATCGCCATAAGCACCGAAACGATACTTTTCTTTTACAGCGAGGTCGTATGCACTCATAATCAGCTCATGACCTCCGAAAGCGGCCGTCATCATCAGTAGGGTAGAGAGTGGCATATGGAAGTTCGTGACCAATGCAGAGGGCAGATGGAATTCGTATGGAGGAAAGATGAAGCGATTGGTCCAACCTTCGAACGGCTTGAGATGACCGTCCGTGCTCACGGCCGTTTCCAAAGCACGAAGAACGGAAGTCCCTACGACGCAGATCTTCTTTTCTTCATCCCACGAGCGGTTGATGTTTATGCACGGCTCTTCCGTGATATACATCTCCTCGCTATCCATTTTGTGCTTGGTCAGATCTTCTACATCGATGTCGCGATAAGCCCCCAAAGCATGGTGTACCGTTATGTAAGAAAAACGGCAGTCCTTGATCTCCAGTCGTTTCATCAGCTCGCGGCTGAAATGAAGACTGGCAGCAGGTGCCACCACGGCACCTTCCACTTCGGCGAATATGCTTTGATACCTCTCCGGATCCTCTTCGTTTACTTCCCGATCGATGTACTTGGGCAGAGGGGTCTGTCCCAATTGGAAAAGCAGCTCCTTGAACTCCTCATGAGAGCCATCGTACAGGAAGCGCAGTGTACGTCCTCGGGAGGTCGTATTGTCTATTACCTCTGCCACCAGCTCTTCGTCGTTGCCGAAGTAGAGCTTATTGCCTATACGTATTTTCCGGGCAGGATCCACGAGGACATCCCACAGCTTCAGACGCTCATTCAGTTCGCGCAGGAGGAAAACCTCGATCTGAGCACCGGTTTTCTCTTTATTACCATAGAGACGGGCAGGAAAAACACGGGTATTGTTGAAGACGAAGGTATCACCCTTGTCGAAATACTCCAGAATGTCCTTGAAAACGCGATGTTCGATTTCTCCTGTACGACGATGTACGACCATCATCCGCGATTCGTCGCGGAACTTGGTCGGCTCTAACGCGATCAGTTCGTCCGGAAGATTGAATTTGAACTTGGATAATTTCATAGCGATATATGTTGCCGTTAGTTATTTTTTGCTTGCAGGTATGGAGGACGGATCGGCCTCTTTCTGTTCGAACTCCGGTTCATAAGCAAAACCGAGACGATCGAACCATTGTTCCAGCTCATCCGTCGAAAGACAGTCTTCGATTCGTGCATCGCCTACTCTTGTCCTGCGCAATGCCTCCAAATGTCCCCCTGATCCGAGGGCTTCGGCTATGTCGCGGGCCAAGGCACGTATGTAAGTGCCTTTGGTGCATACGATGCGTAGCGTGATCAGGGGGAGGTCGTACTCCAGCAGTTCGATCTCGTCGATCTGCAAGGTGCGGGTTTTCAGCTCCACCTCTTTCCCCTTACGTGCCAAATCGTATGCACGTTTCCCGTTCACGCGAACGGCCGAGAACACGGGAGGCACTTGTTCTATCGTTCCCGTGAATCGAGGTAGTATGTCCAGAACCGATTGGTGCGTGATATGTTCGTACGGGAAGAAGGCGTCCGGCTCGGTTTCCTTGTCGAAGCTCGGTGTCGTGGCTCCCAGTCTGATAGTGGCAATGTACTCTTTCGTGCCGGCCTGCAGTACATCGATTTGCTTCGTGGCACGCCCTGTACACAGGATCATCACGCCTGTTGCCAGCGGATCCAATGTGCCTGCATGCCCTACGCGCAGCTTCTTGATCCCCATCCGACGACAAGCCCGATAGCGGAATTTATTGACCAAGTCGAACGAAGTCCATGTCAGAGGTTTGTCGAAGTAGAGCACTTCGCCCTCGCGCAGGTGGAGCGGACGATCTATTTGTTTCATGTTTCCGATTCAGACAGCTAAGGATACTCCTGAGAGCATCAGTACGATAAGCAGACCGCCAACCAAGATACGATAATAGCCGAATGCCTTGAACCCATATCGGGTGAGGAATCCGATGAAGAACTTGATCGCAGCCAGTGCTACGATAAAGGCCACGATATTGCCTACGAGGAGCACGGTCATGTGCTCTCTGAAAATCTCTATCCCGCCCTCCTTGTAGAGCTTGTAAGCCTTGAGCAGGGTGGCACCGAGCATCGTAGGTACTGCCAGAAAGAAGGAAAACTCCGCAGCTGCCTTGCGGCTTAGCTTTTGCTGTTGGCCGCCGACTATGGTAGCCATCGAGCGTGAGAGCCCGGGCAGGAATATGGCCAGACATTGGAATAGCCCTATGACTAATGCTTTGGGGTATGTGACCAGTTCCCGGTCCGATGAGGCAAACAGCTTATCGACGAATAGCATGAAGATACCACCGAGGAATAGCACGACGGCCACTACCCAGACACTGCCCAGCATCCTATCCACCCAGTCCTCGAACAGGAATCCCAGGATAACGGCCGGAACGAGTGCGATCAGTAGCTTCCAATAGAGATCGAACCGGCTCAGAAATTCCACCCCTTTGCCTTGGCCTAAGGCTCGTGGTGCCACGGGAAAACAGAAAAAACGCTTCCGGTATAGTACCAGAACGGATAGGATGGCTCCGAACTGTATCATCACGGTGAAGGCTTTGACAAAGGAAGTGCTCTCTATGCCCATTATACCTTCGGCGATAATCATATGTCCGGTGGAAGACACCGGAAGAAACTCGGTCAGGCCCTCTACGATGGCTAAAACGATGGCTTGTAGTATGGTCATATTGTCTTGCGGGAAGATGGCGACTTCTTCGTCGGAACAGGTATTAAATTACTTGACCGCGATGTGCAGTCGCAGCCTGATCGTCAGAAGAGTCCGCTTTAGGAGGGTTACTTGCGGTTGTCTTTTTTCTCCGGCGATACCATGATGGCATATACCATCAGGACGAAGCCGGCCATGCTCACCCACGGGGCTATCTGTATCCGCTTGGCACTGAAAATATCCGGATTGAAGCTTACTTGGTCGGCTGACCCTCCCCCTGACATCAATATGAAGCCCAGAATAATGAGGATAGCGGATACCCCCATCAAGATAAAGTTCTTTTTCCCGAAAAGCATAGTATGCTGTTTGATTGTCTTAGTTGGTTTGTCAATATTCCCTGCCCCCTATACGAGGTGCATCTTGCCCCCATCCATACGGATGTATTTGTTCGTTGCAGCACGTGCCGAAAAAGCAGATATCAGTATGCCCACAAGCAGCATGCCTCCGGCTATGATCAGGAGGTTTTCCACCGTGAGGTAGGGGCGCAAACTCTTGTTGAAAGCATATTCATCAGTTGCGTATAGGGCTATGCCCAGGAGCACGATGGCAAGCAAAGCGGCCACGAGTCCATTGAGCATGCTGTAGCGGACGAAGGGCTTGCGGATAAAGCGAGGTGTGGCACCCACCAGCGTCATGGTACGGATGCTGAATCGCTTCGAATAGATGAGCAAGCGGGTGGTATTATTGATCTGTATATAGCTGATCAGAAGGAGCAAGGCTGCCAGGATGAGTAGTACGAGACCGATGCGGCGTGTATTGCGGTGTACTATGTCGAACATATCTGCCCTGTATTGCAGATTGTCCACTCCATCCCATGTCCGAATGGCTGAGTCGATCACTTTCAGACTGTCCGGATGGGTGTATTGGGCCTTGAGGTGAACGCACATTTCCCCCTGTAGGGGATTATAGCCGAGCATCTTAGCCGGATCGTCTTCGCCCAGTTCTTTTTTCATCTCCTCGAGGGCTTGATCGGCAGAGATATAGCTGACATCTTTGACGAAGGGTGTGGCCACTATCTGTCGTTGTAGCTCTTGTATCTGCGTTTCATCCATGTCGGAGGATAATAGCAGATTGAAGGAGAGGTCTTCTCTCACGGAATTGCCTATTCCTCTGCCGATAAACTCGATAATGCCGATGGCCCCCAAAAGGAAGAGCACAACAGCAATACTCATAATGGCCAAAAACCTCGAATGGAAAAAGGCCGAAGACCGCTTCTTGTTCTTTTGTGACATTCTTTTTGCTGTATCTCAGAGATAGAATCGGAGACTGAAGCCCCTCTGCCGGCCGGCGGTGGATTTGATCATCGGCGGATCGGATTCAGAGAGTAATGGCCTGTCATTCTTTTGTAAAAGGCCGAAACACCCCAACTTCTCCGCAAAAATAGTATATAATATGGTATGGGGCTGTATTTTTCTTGGACAAGATATCCCTTCCTTCGCCCATTCTCAAGCATGCTATATATAATAGCGGAGTAGGGGCTATCTCCAGAGAGAGGGCAAAAACACTCTGTGTGGCTGTTTCTCTGATTTGCATCCATTGATTCGATTGGTACGGTTTACGCATGGAATGTTGTGTAGGCGGGATATCAGGCGAGCGGGTCGAATGAAAGGGGCGCGCTTTATGGTGATGCCGGCTGTTCCGAAGCGAAATGGATAGGAGGCCGCATCTTGCGGTCCCATGCCATTTGCCATCTCATGGTTTACGAACCGCAATCGCTGCGATTCTTACGCGTGTTTCCTGAAAAAGTGGAACCGGAATTTTTTCGTTTTGGTTCGGGAATTTTTTACTTCCCGCGCCAAAGCGAAAATTTTCTCGAGCCACGTTTTTCGGAGCGTAGTGTCGGAAAATTTTCGTGCCAAAACCATCGGATTGCCATTTCTCATACTCTGTCGGATTTTCTTATGGGAGCAAGAGCGGATAAAATTGGGTGATACCTTTCCGAATGTGGCGGTTGGAACTTCATTCGCAGAGCTGTTTCGTTTTCGAAATAGAAGACGGATAAGGTGAGTTTCTTAATCGACTGTGTGCGATTATGATAGATATGTCGATCTCAATGAGGAGAGTAACGAAAAGTTGTTGTAAGTTTGCAGCGCTTTTGAGAGATATGACCATATAATGTCCAATCTATTAGCAACGAAACGATTTAAAAAAACAAATGGAAAACTTAAAGAACATTCAGCCCAGAGAGGATTTCAACTGGGAAGAGTTTGAAGCCGGTGGTGCCAAAGCTGCCGTGAGCCGTCAGGAGCAGGAGGCTGCTTATGACAAAACCCTCAACACCATCAAGGAAAAAGAAGTGGTGATGGGTACGGTAACTGCTATCAACAAGCGTGAGGTGGTTATCAACGTAGGGTACAAATCGGAAGGTGTGGTACCTGCAACGGAATTCCGCTACAATCCGGACCTGAAAGTGGGTGAGGAAGTGGAAGTTTACATCGAGAATCAGGAAGATAAGAAGGGTCAGCTCGTCTTGTCTCACCGCAAAGCTCGTGCAGCACGTTCTTGGGAGCGTGTGAACGAGGCTCTCGAAAAAGACGAAATCGTAAAGGGCTATGTGAAGTGTCGTACCAAGGGTGGTATGATCGTCGATGTATTCGGCATCGAGGCTTTCCTCCCGGGATCGCAGATCGACGTGCGCCCCATTCGCGACTACGATGCATTCGTTGAGAAGACGATGGAATTCAAGATTGTGAAGATCAATCAAGAATACAAGAACGTAGTTGTATCTCACAAGGTGCTTATCGAAGCAGAGCTCGAACAACAGAAGAAAGAAATCATCGGCAAGCTCGAAAAAGGACAGGTACTCGAAGGTATCGTCAAGAATATTACTTCTTACGGTGTGTTTATCGACCTCGGCGGTGTGGATGGTCTTATCCACATCACGGACCTTTCCTGGGGTCGTGTGGCTCATCCGGAAGAAATCGTACAGCTGGATCAGAAGATCAATGTCGTTATCCTCGACTTCGATGAAGATCGCAAGCGTATCGCCCTCGGTCTGAAGCAGCTGATGCCTCATCCATGGGATGCTCTCGATAGCGAACTCAAGGTGGGCGACAAGGTGAAAGGTAAAGTAGTGGTGATGGCCGATTACGGTGCTTTCGTTGAGATTGCACAGGGCGTTGAAGGTCTTATCCACGTGAGCGAAATGTCATGGACGCAGCACTTGCGCTCTGCTCAGGACTTCCTGCATGTAGGCGACGAAGTGGAAGCTGTGATCCTGACGCTTGATCGCGAAGAGCGCAAGATGTCGCTCGGTCTGAAGCAACTCAAGCCGGATCCCTGGGCTGATATCGAGACTCGTTTCCCGGTAGGTTCTCGCCACCATGCTCGTGTTCGCAACTTCACCAATTTCGGTGTATTCGTTGAGATCGAAGAGGGTGTAGACGGCCTTATCCATATTTCCGACCTCTCTTGGACGAAGAAGATCAAACACCCCAGCGAGTTTACGGAAGTAGGTGCTGATATTGAAGTTCAGGTAATCGAGATCGACAAGGAAAACCGTCGTCTCAGCTTGGGCCACAAGCAGTTGGAAGAGAATCCCTGGGATGTATTCGAGACGGTATTCACTGTAGGGTCTATCCACGAAGGAACGGTAATCGAGGTGATGGACAAGGGTGCTGTCGTTTCTCTGCCTTACGGTGTGGAAGGTTTTGCTACTCCGAAGCATATGGTGAAGGAAGATGGTTCACAAGCTGTACTCGAAGAGAAGTTGCCTTTCAAGGTTATTGAGTTCAATAAGGATGCCAAGCGAATCATTGTATCTCATAGCCGTGTATTCGAAGATGAGCAGAAAGCGGCTCAGCGCGAAGCCAACGCAGAGCGTAAGGCCGAAGCCAAGGCGGCTCAGAAAGAAGCTGCTGCCGAAGCTGCCAATCCTGCACAGACTGTAGAGAAAGCCACTCTCGGTGACCTCGGCGAATTGGCCGCATTGAAAGAGAAGCTTTCAGAAAACTAAAAACTCCCATGGATCATACGCCCAAGAGCGTATGATCCACCTTATAAAATAGGCTGCACCGAAAACATTCGGCGCAGCCTATTTTTATTATTCGCTTCCCACCACTCCCCAAACAGCGTTACAAGTAGATGAGTAACGCAGAGGGATCAAGAGCAAACAACAAGTACGTTAGACGTAGCAAAACTATTACACATGCCCATAGCTCCAATCCTTCAATAGTTATTGTTGGTGGAGTTTGGTGGAGGTGGTAGCCTTACCGAAAGAAGGTGAAATTGACGGAGCCGTAGGCTCTATGTTCCTCAAATCGGGTATGCTCCGTAAAGCTGAAATCCTTGGGGTGTTCGAGGATGAATAGCCCATCTTCAGCCAGTATATTGCTTTCTAATACCTTGGTCGGCAGGCTCTCCAGTTCGGCCAATGTATAGGGCGGATCGGCAAAGACCAAGTCGAAGCGGCGGCATTCTTTGTTGCGTTCCAAAAAGTGGAATACGTCTGTCTCGAAGACTCTCCAGCAGTTTTCCTCGTTCAGACGCTTAATGAGGGTGCGAATAAAAGCTGCATGTTCACGGCGTTTCTCTACGGAAGTGACGGAAGAACAACCCCGAGAAACCAATTCCAATGCTATACTCCCCGTGCCGGAAAACAGGTCGATAGCCGAAAGTCCTTCGAAATCGAAACGGTTGGACAGGATGTTGAAGAGGTTCTCTTTGGCAAAATCCGTTGTGGGACGGGCATTGAAGCTTTTGGGTACATCGAAACGCCTGTGTCCGTATTTACCTCTGATTACACGCATAGGGAAAGATGTGGAGAAGAGACTTCGAGTATGGCGTTACATTAGACCGGCTCTTTGCACAGTTCGATATGGCGGAAGAACGGTTCCAATGTTTGCCTGAGATCATCCTTTCCGACAGAGTGGTCGCGGACATTTTGTTGGATACAGATAACGATACGGTCATGCTCTATATCCAACCGTAAGCTCTTCCAGACAGTGACCAGATAGAAAAGGACTTCTTCCTCGACAGAGCGAATAGCTTGATTGTCCGTGAGGCTGTATGTATTGGCAAAGAGCAGACTGCCTCCTTCGAATACGAAGAGGTCGAGTTTGTCATGCCGGAGATTGAGGGCAACTCTTTTGGCCGTATGCTGCCGGCTCTGTCGCTCCGTTTCTTTGAAAAAGGGGATAAAGTCGGGGGCGAACTCTGTTCCGACCTGTGTCCTTCTTAGAAATTCATAGAGAGGCTTGTCCCATCCCAAAATCAGCATCTTATCCTGATGAGACAGGTTGTACTCCATGACGGCTACACCCTTGCCTTCGTCCGGCAAGTGGACAGCAGTCCTCAGCCAGTAGTCGGCTCTACCCTCTTCGTACAAAGCGCGAGGAATGAGAACATACGAATCCGGGCTGTAACTGACGTGTACGTGGCGGTATGGGTAGGTGAGATGTTGGTAATGGAAAAAAAGCTCCTTCACAGCAGAGCAATAGTCTTCTGCTCCTGAGTCGAAAGGATAGGCACATCTGGCGCATGGCTTACCCTCCGTATCGAAGAGGCTAAAAATAAGTCCATCCGACAGGAATCGGATGGACATATCGTAGCTTTCTGCAGTGTGAGCAGAGAGGGGGGTAGCCGGAATATCGGAAGAAGGGATTTCCACGCGCTATACTTCCGAGAGATTATTCCCAGTTACCGGTATTCTTCACTTCTTTCAGAGATCCGATGCGCAGACCGGCATATCCATTGGCACGAGCTTCTGCATCGTTGATTTTCATTCTCAGACGAACCTGATCCTGATCGCTGAGGTAGTCAACGAAAGGCACTGATGCTTGGAATACGGACACGTTTATTGTATCCTGACCGATCTCCTGCTGGATGGAACCTACTTCGACCAAGATCTTTTTGCCGGCAAAACCGGGAATATCCAAGACTGTATTAGGATCAATACCTTTGAGCAGAGAGTCCTTGGCTGCAACCCAAACCGTATCGCGCTTGAGCAAGCCTGCACGAGCTGCCTGCGCTTCGGTCATTCCTTTGTCGCGCATGTCGTCGGTGTATTCGCCTTCGGCATTCACGTAGTAGACACGACCGTTGGCCAGGAAACCTACCAATTCATCTGCTGTGGCATAGCGACCATACATGCTTTCGAATGCAGCTTGATAGTCGGCTATGTTTTTCAGCTTCTTTTGGATAGCTGTTTCACGACTGGCCTGAATCTTGTCGAAACTAACGGGGGTGTATATGCTCATCACGGTGAGATATGCCAACACCACGACTGCTACAGCCACCAAAATCTTGATTAAAGTTTTCATCGTTATCTTACTTTGTTTTTGTATTAAATTCTCTTCTAAAGACGCTTCCTAATCCGTATTGCCCCACCGAATCCGAGCATATCGTTCAAAGGAAGTAACTTAGTCCCCGCAAATATACGATTTGTATAAAGATGGACAATTATTTGGCCGGGCAAATATTGAAAAATTTGCCATTTACCCCGACGCAAAGCCAAGATTCGGCTATTCGATCTTTGGCAAAGTATCTGCTCGACAGGGAGCCTTATTCGGTTTTTTTGCTTCGCGGATATGCCGGTACGGGTAAGACACAGCTTATCGCTTCGGTGGTGCAGACCATCCTGCAGCAAGGTGCGCATTGTGAGCTATTGGCACCGACCGGACGTGCTGCAAAGGTGTTGACATCCTACACTCGGCATCAGGCTTATACCATTCATCGACAGATCTATCAGGCTTCCGCTGCGGGGATAGAGGAGGGCGGCTCCTATCGCATCCGTCGCAGCAGCCCTACCGGTACAGTATTTATCGTGGACGAATCCTCTATGATCGGGAATGAAAGTGTCGAACCTACGCCCTTTGGCTCGGGTAGCTTGCTGAACGATTTGCTGGCATACGTGAACGAAACGGATGGTTGCCGTCTGATTCTGGCCGGAGATACGGCACAGCTTCCGCCGGTCGGCAGTGTGGTGAGTCCGGCATTGGATGCCGGTGTAATGGAAACTTCCTACGGATTGCGCATATATGAATGTACACTGACCGAGGTGGTACGTCAGCAGAAAGAATCCGCCATTCTCTCTTTGGCCACGAGCCTGCGCCGTTTACTTTCCGATGGTATTTCAGACAAAATCAAATTGAACATAAGGGATTCGGGAGATGTGTCGGCTATTTCCGGTGCTGAACTGATAGAAGCACTGGATGCTTCGTTTCGGACTGTAGGCATGGACGAGACCATTATTGTCAGCTATTCCAATAAACGTGCTTTGGCCTATAATCTGGGCATCCGCAGTCAGGTATTGTACTACGAAGAAGAGTTGGTACGGGGCGATCGATTGGTGGTGACGCGCAACAACTATCATTATTGTGACAGGCGAGACAAGACCGACTTCGTGGCTAATGGAGAGATCGTAGAGATTCTGCGGTTGGGCAAGCGATACGAGCTGTATGGATTCCGATTTGCAGATGCCACCATCAATCTGGTAGAGCAGGGGCGTGAGATAGAAGCGAGGCTATTGCTCGATGGACTGACGGCGGAAACAGCCGGTCTTACCCATGCACAGAGGCAAAAACTGTATGATGCCGTTGCGGAAGACTATAGTTCGGTGGAGAGCGTCCCTGCTCGGCGCAAAGCGATCAGAGAGGATGCTTTCTTTTCGGCCTTGGAAGTAAAGTATGCCTATGCCATCACCTGCCACAAAGCTCAGGGAGGCCAGTGGAAGCATGTTTATGTCGATATGGGTATGCTTAGCTATCTGCCTCACGACGAACAACTCTGTCGTTGGCTTTATACGGCAGTAACCAGAGCTTCGGAACAGCTCTATCTCGTCAATACTCCGAAAGACATGATGCCGTAAGAGAGAGGGCAGTCTCTTACAAACGGAAGTAGAGGCCGATACTCACCAATTCGTTCACCTGCCAATATGTTCCTTTGCCTTCCGGTAGTGACACACTGTCGTCATAGCGCAGGTACAGATATAAACGGGTGCTCAGCAGTCGGGTGAGCGACAGGTTGAGGGCATTCTCAAATTCTGCCACCGTATTATCGTATGTGGTATTGGCATACAGGCGCGACTGCCAACTCAGGCGACTATCGAAGTTCCATACGAGTTCGGCTTTTATGGCCGAACCCAATTCGTGTACAATGGTCTTTCCTTCGGGAAAACCGTGGCGGGCCAAGTCTATATCGTCTCTGACCGACCATTTGAGGATGTACGAGACGGGAGATAGGAACAGTCCCAGTTTAGCGGACTTGCCATAAACCTTTTTGCTTTTCGTATCCAACTCGTATTTCATGCCGAGACCCGTATTGAAGATTATCGGAGCGAGGAATGCAGATTGTTTCTTCAAGCTGTTTTCAGCTCGGTTCGTAAATAGCTGTGTACGCATTTCAGCATCCAAGGAGTAGTACCATTGCTTGAACGCCTTGTAGCCGAAGTTGGATCGCAGACGGAGCAAATCCTCTGCTACTCGATAGCGATTGACCGTGTCTTTGGCTGCGTTGAAGATGCTGAGTTTGTTTTCCAACTCATTTTTCCAGCGAATCTTCTTGTTGCGATACTGACGGACAATCAGATTGCTGAACATGATATTCAGATTGCTCGATCCCCCTTTGTACCAGTTTTCGGAAATGTAGTTCTGGGAGAATTGCAACATGGTCTCCATATTGAAAAACCAGTAGCGAGGTTTGAGTTCGATGCCACGGATTTTTCCCGGTTGGATGATCCTGTCTGATAGAGCACCCCCATTGATAAGCGGCATGTCTTGTGACTTGATATAGGAGTAGTCCGGGCCGAAAGGCTCCAATTCCGTGCGGCTGTACGTGAAGAGATCTAATCGACGATACTGAAGCTCGGTCAGCACCCTGCGTGCCAAATCCACTTCTGCAATCATATCGCTCAAATCCGGTACCGGAACGGGATCTTTCCCACAGGCTTTTTGCAAGCGAGAGGGTATCTCAGGTATGGTGATATGCCAGAGTCCTTCGGATAGAGGGGTGGACGAGTTTTCTGCTACGAGTGGTAGCTGCAGATAGCTCATCAGTAGGCGGCCGGAGGCTATAGGTGCTGTCGGCAGACTGTCTGTATCCGCTAAGAGGTGATTCTGCGGTCGGGGTACGGGAACAGTCGGTTTCGATGCTATGGCATCGGCAGCTCCGATGGAACAGCAGAACAGGAATATGGAGAGGAGGTATCTTATCTTCATCGTAGTCAAATCGTTTTTATATAACCGTTTTTGCGCGGGCAAAGTTATACCAATCTTTATTTTCTTTTTCGGGGTTTTTCGTTGAGCTTAAATAAGTCTTTCACTCTTAGCATCTTTATCTTTATTGAAAAAGAAAACCCCGAGAGTTTTTATTTGACTCTCGGGGTTCGCTTTCGTTTATTACCTGTTGTGCAGGGGCGATTTTATTGATTGTTGAAAACCTCACATGCACCGCAGAGGCTCGGAACCAAATTGCGGTCCCCATAGCCATTGTCGATACGGGCTACGTTGAGCCAGAACTTATTCTCACGCAGGTATTCCAGCGGGTAGGCTGCCTTTTCGCGAGAGTATGGATGCGACCAGTCGTTGGCTGTTACCTCGTACTGAGGATGCGGAGCATTCTTCAGTACGTTGTCGGTAGCATCCTGTTCGCCGCGAGCCACTTCCTGGATCTCTTCCCAGATGCAGTTCATCACATCTATGAAACGATCCAGTTCGGCCAGACTCTCGCTCTCGGTCGGCTCTATCATCAGAGTGCCATGTACGGGGAAGGAGAGCGTCGGAGCATGGTAGCCGAAGTCCATCAGACGCTTGGCTATATCGTTCTCGTCGATACCGCTTTCTTTGATCTTGCGGCATTCGAGGATCAGCTCATGACCTACGCGGCCTGTGGCTCCCGTATAGACGATACCGAAAGTATCTTTCAGACGGTTGGCCATGTAGTTGGAGTTCAGGATGGCGATTTTCGTAGCTCTGCGCAGACCTTCGTAGCCCATCAGGCGAATGTATGCGTAGGTGATAGTCGTTACCCCTGCACTTCCGTATGGAGCGGCGGATACCTCCAAGCCGTTGTAGTCCTCACGCAGCGGGTGGGATGGCAGGAATGGAGTCAAGTGCTTGGCCACACAGATAGGACCTACACCCGGACCTCCACCTCCGTGGGGGATGGCAAAGGTCTTGTGCAGATTCAAGTGGCACACGTCCGCTCCGATGAAGCCCGGGCTGGTCAGTCCTACCTGAGCATTCATATTGGCACCGTCCATATACACCTGACCACCACACTCGTGGATGCGACGGCAGAGATCGATAATGTTAGTCTCGAAGATACCATGCGTACTCGGGTAAGTGATCATCATGGCAGCGATTTGGTCCTTGTGTTGTTCCGTCTTGGCCATGAAGTCGTCCATATCTACGTTGCCTCGGTCGTCGCAAGCTACCGTCACCGTATCGTATCCGCACTGGATGGCACTGGCCGGATTGGTGCCGTGGGCAGAAGCCGGCAAGATAACCAGATGGCGGTGTCCCTGTCCGATGCTGTTCAGATAGCCGCGAATAGCGAGTAATCCGGCGTATTCGCCTGCTGCTCCGGAATTAGGCTGGAGCGAAGTAGCGTCGAAACCGGTGATTACGGCCAAGTAATGTTCCAGACTTTCGAGCATCTCGTTGTAGCCTTCCGTCTGGTCTTTGGGAGCATACGGGTGGATGGCGTTGAACTGCGGCATCGAGAGGTTGAACAGCTCGGATGCGGCATTCAGCTTCATCGTACAAGAACCCAGCGGAATCATGGAGTGCGCCAGAGAAATGTCCTTGCGTTCGAGGCGTTTGATGTAGCGCATCAGCTCCGTCTCCGTGTGGTAGTTGTTGAATACGTCGTAGTCCAGGAAGTTCGACGTACGGGCAAAGGCACCATCGAAATAACGCTTGTCAATGGCAATGTCCTCTGTGATTGTCTCCTCTTTGCCCAGAACGGATGAGAAGATATAGAGCAGAACGCCGAGGTCGGAGGGCAACGTAGTCTCATCCAAGCTGATGACGATGCTACCATCGGCGGGGTAGAAGAAGTTCACGCTGCACTCTTCAGCCAGTTCGCGTACTTTTTCTACTGTGACATCGGCCGGCAGCTCCACACGAAGTGTGTCGAAGAAGTTCTTGTTCGTGAGCTTATAGCCGAGCCCGGCGAGCTTCTCGCTGATAAATCCTGCATAAGCATGTACCCTGCCGGCTATATGGCGCAAGCCGTCAGCACCGTGATACACGGCATAGAAGCTGCTCATCGTGGCCAACAAAGCCTGTGCGGTACAGATATTCGATGTGGCTTTCTCACGCTTGATGTGCTGTTCGCGCGTTTGCAATGCCAGACGATAAGCCGGACGTCCGTATGCGTCTTTGGACATACCGATGATACGGCCGGGGATGTTGCGCTTGTAGTCCATGCTTGTGGCCAAATATCCTGCCGAGGGACCACCGTAATACATGGGAATACCGAAACGCTGTGCCGATCCGAATACGATGTCGGCACCCCATTCACCCGGAGGAGTCAGGATGGTCATACTCAAGAGGTCGGCTGCTACGGCTACCTTGGCGTTGCCGGCATGAGCCGCTTCGATGAATGCCTTATAATCATTGACCGAGCCTTCTGCATCGGGGAACTGTACGATGGCGGCAAATACTTCGGGTGTGAAGCCGAATGTCTTGTAGTCGCCCACCACGATCTGCATACCCTGAGGTATGATACGGGTGCGGATCACTTCGATCGTAGAGCGGAATACATTCTTGTCCACGAAGAGAACGTTGGCTCCGGCCTTGATTTGTGTGCGCGAACGGGTATCGAAGAACATACGTGCGGCTTCGGCACCGGCAGTGGCTTCATCGAGGAGCGAGCAGTTCGTCAGGGGCAGCCCTGTCAGTTCGGTGATCACCGTCTGGAAATTGAAGAGAGCCTCCAGACGTCCCTGTGATACCTCCGCCTGATAAGGTGTGTAGGAAGTGTACCACGCGGGATTCTCCAATACGTTGCGCTGGATGGGAGCCGGTGTGACCGTATCGTACCAGCCTTGTCCGATGTAGGAGGTGAAGACCTTGTTCTTGGATCCCAGTTCCATGAAATGCTCGAGCAGTTCGCGCTCGGTCATGGCTTCGGGCAGATCAAGAGGTTCGGACAGCAGGATGTCGCCGGGGATCGTTTCGCGGATCAGCTGATCCATTGACTCTACGCCTATGGTCCGGAGCATGACGGAGAGGTCGCGCTCGGCAATACCTATATGGCGGTTTTCGAATTTGTTCGTATTCATTATTCTAATCGAGAAAAGGGTTATTAGTTCGTTCGTAAGCTATCGTAGAGGTAGGCCCGTGTCCGGGGTAGACTACCGTATCGTCGGGAAGAGGGAGAAGTTCTGCGCGAATACTCTTTTTCAGCAGTTCGTAGCTACCGCCCCACAAGTCGGTCCGGCCCACGTCACCGGCAAAGAGCGCATCGCCGGTAAATACCGCTTGGGCCTGTGGGCAATAGAATGCCAGATGACCGGGCGAGTGCCCCGGGACGAAAAGCACCTTGATGGTACTCTCTCCCAACTGAAGAACGTCGCCCGGAGCAATGTATTGTATCGGCGGTTCGTCCATCGTGCCGAACATGCCGAATGCTGCCAGTTGCTTGGACGGAGACGGCATTTCTTCCACTTCAGCCCGATGCGTGAGCACAGGCAGGCCGAAGGTTTTGGCTGCAAAGCCATTGCCCCAGGCATGGTCGAAGTGCAGGTGCGTGTTGAGCAGGAGCTTTACTGTGAGCTGCTGTTCCTGAACGAAGCGGAGTAGCTGCTGCTCTTCGCTCCCATCCATACAGCCGCAGTCGATAAGTGCAGCTTCGCCCGTGGAGTTGTAAAGGATATATGTATTTTCTGCCACCGAGTTGAAGGTGAACATCTTTACTTTAGTCGTTGTCATAGAGGTAAGTAGACCACTTTTTTTGTTTTGAAATACGCTTCCTCGAAGGTCGGCCACAGCTCCTCTGTCATTGCCTTGTTCCGGAATGGCAGTATCTCGTGCTGAAGCTCTCCGCCCTTGAGGCAGATAAGCCCGTTGGGGAGCGCGTTTTGCTGATCTTCGTGCCGAATGAGCTTCCTGCAGATCTTGGCCAGTTCACTCAGTTTCATCACGGCACGGCTGACTACGAAGTCGAATTTCTCATCTATGCTTTCCGCCCGACAGTGCATGGTGCGCACATTGTCAAGCCCCAAGGCTTCGGCTATGGCGGCGGCCACTTTCACCTTTTTGCCGATGCTGTCCACCAGCAGAAAGGATACCTCAGGAAACAGAATCGCCAAGGGAATACCCGGAAATCCTCCGCCTGTGCCCAGATCCAATACACTTGTGCCGGGTTTGAAGTTCAGCATGCGAGCTATCCCCAAGGAATGCAACACATGGTGCGGATACAAATTGTCTATATCCTTTCGGGAAATGACATTGATAAGGGCATTCCAATGCGTGTACAGCGGTCCCAGTTGCCCAAACTGCTCGCGTTGTCGTTCGGACAAGTGGGGGAAGTATTTCTCGATGATCTCTATATCTGAAGCCTGGGGCAACAGCTCTTCGGGCATTTGCTGCGTATTCGTCATATCGGTCGAAACAAAAGGAGGGGGACTACGGCAGGTAACGCTTCAGGGGCGAATCGTCTCTTAGTAAAGGTGCCAATACGTCATAGCCGAGACGGACATAGACAGCACCTCTGGCATAAGCAGCTATCTGGTACTCATTGAAACAGTATGTGAGGCCCTTGTCATCGATCATAAAATTACCATTGGGCTGTATTTCTTCTGCGTTGAAGAAACCTATTGCATCCAATTCGGACGGCTTGGTCTTGCCGAAATCCTGTACCAATTGTCCTATGATGAGTGCGGACAGCCTTTCCGCATAGCTGATCTTGAACAGATCCCGCTCTTCGAGTATCTTGCCCGTAGAGCGAAGGATGTTGGCGAAGCGGACTGTGTTCTCCGGATGCGCACCGCCTTCGTACGTGTATGTATTGATACGTGTGGAGATCAATCCCGTGTCGCAATAAGCGATGGTATTTTCCTGCTTGTAGATGTAGTCCAGAAGGTCTAAGGGAAGTCCTTGCAGACTGGCTTCGGCATTGTTCGAGCGATAGTCTTCGCCCAGCACTCGCGCATAGCCTTCCATGGCATTCTCCGGCGAAGACGAATCCATCAGACTGTCCCCGAAGAGCAGCCCATTGAACACTTCTGTGAGCATGTCGTCCCCCGAAGGATAGACGTAGCTGATCACCACATGCAGCGATGGCGTGTCGATGTCCGCTCGCAGTGGAATATAGCGTTCGAGGTAGGCCGAATCGAACGTGATGTCCTTCGATTCGGCAGCTTTGTTCTTGCTACAGCCAAAAGCGGTGATCAGAGACAAGGGAAAGAGTAGCGACAGCACGCTGCGCATGGATTTCATCATAGTGAAAGATTATAATTCCGATAGATTCATTATTACTGCCACAAATTTACGCAATTCATTTCGGATAAGCCTTTTTTTACGCGCCGGAAAACGATGGATTGCGGTTCGGCAGAATCTCGATTATGGAACCAAAAAAAATACGTTTTGGTTCGGGAATTTTTTTCTTTTGGTTCGGGAACGAAAACTTTCTCGCGCCATGTTTTTAGCAACCATATCCACGAAATTTTTGGGACAAGAAACGCTGACAGAGAGGAAAATCCTCCCTCCCGATTCTCTTCGCTCAGAAGTGGAAAAACGATGCTCCGCCTTCCTTATTTCATGCTCTGCGATTGCTGTCATTGCAAAATGTTTTGTGCTGTTCCGTTAGGTACAATCCTTTTTCCCGTAAAGGATTACAGATGTCTGCTATAACTCTTGGCGTGAGAGTGGTCGGTTCGGTTTTTTAGTGATTTTTGGCGCGGAAAAATGTGTCGGCGGACGGAGAAAATGTTACCTTTGTTCCAAATAGTCGTCCGCTTCGGGGCGGCTCCTTTTTCACTCCGTTGCTATGAATAGGTTGATATCCCACATCGAACGCAGCATCAGTATACATAAGTGTGTAGTGGTGCCGAGCCTTGGCGGTTTTGTTGCTGAGCTGTTGCCGGCATGTTACGACCGTGATGACAATCTTATTTACCCTCCCAAAGAAGAACTCCGATTCAATGCTGCCCTCTCGCTTCGGGACGGTATCTTGGAGGATAGCTACGCACGAGCTTATGGTATCTCGCACCGCCGTGCCAGAGTGATGCTCGATGACGATGTGCGCACTTTGCGTGCCGAACTGGTACGTGCCGGACGTGTCAGCTTGGAAAAGATGGGCGAACTGACTTTGAATCCGGAGGGACAAATCAGCTATTCGCACCGAAGCGAAGCGGAGGAAGGATCGGGCTTTTCCTACGGCCTGGTTCCTTGCTCATTGCCTCGTTTGGCTGAGTCTTTCGACGAAGTACAGCCGTCTGCGGAGAGGGAGAAGGAAGTTTCGCCGGCCGGTCGGTCGGATTATTTCTACCTGAAGATCCATAAGCGTACCGGCATGATGGCGGCTGCGGCTGTGATGTTGGGCGTATTGCTTGTTGTCCCTTGGGGGCAAATCTCCTCGTCGGATAAGTTTGCCGCCAGTTTTGTCCCTACCGAGCTGACAGCCAAGAGCGTATGGAAAGATACCGAAGCCCGGCCGGTGCAGGTGGTGACGGCGAAGCCGGCTTCTGTTGCCGCTACGGCTGATTCGCAGCCAATCGAGGCTACGGCCTCTAAACCGGCCGAATCGCCCAACCAACTCTCCACGGACGTAGCCGAAGGGGGTGTGCCCGTGATGCACGAGCCTGTAGGTTCCAAATACTATTATGTGGTAGTGGGCACATTCGATACGAAGAAGAAAGCTCAGGAGTTTTACCGCATGAGCATCGATAAGGCCATGATGCCGAATGCCGTGGTGCTGCTTAGCTCCAATAAGGCACGTATTTATGCCGATCGCTTTGCTACGGCGGACGAAGCGCAGACTTATATCCGTTCGATGAAAGATAAACACAGGCTGTTTGCCGATGCTTGGGTGTATGCCGGACGATGAAAAAATAAAATTGCGATACTCACCGGAAGAGTCGGCGCGCCTTATCAAAGAAGAGGCGCGCCGACTTGGTTTTAGTGCTTGTGGGTTTGCCGAAGCACAGGCCTTGCCGCCATCCGTGGTAGGGACTTACGAGAAGTTCCTGTCCGAAGGCCGGCATGGGGAAATGGACTAT
Organism: Porphyromonas gulae; assembly: GCF_000765945.1. Taxonomy (NCBI): domain Bacteria; kingdom Pseudomonadati; phylum Bacteroidota; class Bacteroidia; order Bacteroidales; family Porphyromonadaceae; genus Porphyromonas; species Porphyromonas gulae. Next base: position 64,087 of record NZ_JRAT01000012.1, on the reverse strand, counting down.
CTGGAGCGCAACAGGGAGCTTCGCTATTCGCCGGCGGAGTTGTTGCCGGGTACTCGAACGGTTATCTCCGTGGCACTGAACTATTACCCCAGGATCAAACAACCGGCCTCGGCTCCGCAAATAGCCTACTATGCTTATGGGAAAGACTACCATAAGGTCGTCAAACGCCTCTTGGACAAGCTACTGGATTATATTCGTCGGGAGATCTGCCCTTCCGTTTCGGGACGGTCTTTCAGCGACTCTGCCCCTATTGCCGAACGCTATTGGGCTTGCCGTGCAGGTATCGGTTGGGTAGGGCGCAGCGGCATGCTTATTTTGCCCCGAGGGGGGACTTTCTTTTTCTTGGGAGAGCTATTGGTGGACATCGATCTGCCTCCCGATACTCCGATGCCATCACGCTGTGGAGCCTGCCGGAACTGTATCGAAAGCTGTCCCACAGGAGCTATTTCCGAAGAGGGCATGGACTCTCGTCTCTGTGTGAGCTATCTGACGATAGAGCATGAGGGGGAGATCCCTCCGGAACTGGTCGGTAAGCTGGGCAATCGTTTCTACGGATGCGATAGTTGCCAGCTCTGCTGCCCTTGGAACCGCTATGCCCATCCTTCCGAGGTCGAAGCCTTTGTACCGAGGGAGGCTCTGTTTACGTTCGACAAGGACGATCTCGCTTCTTTGGACGAAGAGAAATACCTGCACTTCTTCGCCGGTTCGCCCATGAAGCGAGCCGGACTCGATGGCCTTCGGCGCAATGCGCGAGCTTTGGAGCAGGGAGATAAGAAAGAGGATGAGCAGCCGACTGACGAAGACGGATAAGGGCTCAAATACGAATCTCTTGGAGCAAACGATTCCTTTCTCTTCTTGAGTCGTTGACTTTTCTGATTACTCAGATTACTCAGATTACTCTGAGTCCTCCGATCCCTCATATCTATAATCACAAGAATAAGTAGCCTTCACTGTTGATAACTCGGTGCGAAAAGTATCGGCAGATCGGTGTGAAATGTATTCCTTTGCATTAGTCTGCCGGCAGGCGTGGCGATGCATTTTTCAGCCTGTTCGGCACTCATCATTATTCTATAAAAACATATACCAGTATGAAAGTTGAATCTAACGGCGCATCGGCACGGGAGGATGTATTCCCATTCCGAGTCCATCGCGTCAAAGAAGTAGCCGTACGCTACTTCCCACATCTTACCCCGAATTCCGGTACACGTGCCCTGCGAAGAATCATCTACGGGGATCAAGATCTCCTCAATTCGATGAGAGAACATGGTTATGCTCTGGGACAGCGATCCCTGACACCGGCTATGCTCAACGTTCTTACAGCCTATCTTGGTTCGCCCGAAGATTTTTGTCCTTGACGGACAATAGCTGAAAAGTCTGCCTGTGGGGGGATGTCAAAGTCGTGATTTGCGGCTTTCGGCATGCCCCCTTTCAGTATATATAAGGAGTTTAGCGGGAAAGATATTCGGCAAATGCGGCTACATTCTCCGGCGGAGTAGCCCACGAAGTGACCAGACGAATGGCTGAGCTGTCGGGTGATACGGCTTGCCACACGTAGAAGTCGAATGTGGCTTTCAGCCTTTCGATCAGATCGTTGGGGAGGATCGGGAAGATCTGATTGGTTTGCGGAGGGTAGAGGAAGGAATAACCGCAGGAGGAGATGGCTGTCGCCAGATCTGTTGCCATTTTGTTGGCATGAGCTGCAAGCCGGTAGTAAAGCCCATCGCGGAAAAGCGTGGTAAACTGGATGCCCAGCACCCGCCCCTTGGCCAACATGGCTCCGCGCTGCTTGATTTGATAGAGGAAAGCATCGTCCGGACGTGGACGAGGGAAGACGATGGCCTCTCCGAGGAGTGCTCCGTTCTTGGTGCCACCGATATAGAACGCATCGGTCAGGGTGGCTATATCGGTCAGGGTCGGATTGTCCTCGGTCTCTGCCATGACCGCCGAACCGATACGGGCACCGTCGAGATAGAGTAGGAGACCGTTTGCACGGCAAAAGGCGGACAGATCCGACAGCTCATGACGAGAGTAGAGTGTGCCCAGCTCCGTGGATTGGGAGATATAGACCATGGACGACTTTACCATGTGTTCGTCCGTATGAAAAGCAAGGACTTCCCGGATATGCTCCACACTGAGTTTGCCGAGTGGAGTAGGTACTGTGCAGACCTTATGTCCGGTGGATTCGATAGCACCGGTTTCGTGCACGTTGATATGCCCTGACTGTGCTGCTATGACAGCTTCGTGTGGACGGAGCAGGTGACTGATCACCAAGAGATTGGTCTGCGTCCCACCCGATACGAAATAGACTTCGGCATCGGGCTTATTGCATTCGCGGCGGATCATTGCACGCGCTTCCTCGCAATAGGAGTCATAGCCGTATCCCTCTTGTGGAACGAAATTAGTATCTGCCAGCGCGTGCAGTATGTCAGGATGCGCACCTTCGGTATAGTCGTTTTTGAAGCTGATCTTGCTCATAAGCTATATTGGGGAGTATTGGTCTTGTGCCGGAGATGGTTAGACGATGAAGAATTCGGAAATAATCCTGTCCGAGAGGAATATCCCTTTTTCCGTGAGCCGTATTCGTCCATCGGTTTCTTCGTGGAGGAGACCGTCGCGGATAAAAGGAGCAGCTGTCCGAATACACCGTTCGGCAGATTCCTTTCCGAAGAGATAGCCTACCTGATCGGGCGATAAACCACGGGCAGTGCGGAGACGGGTCATGATTACTTCGTTGTAACGGTCGTTATCGGTCAGGATTTCTTCTGTGAAGAGGGGCTTCCCTGCTGCCATGGAGGCTATGTATCGGCTTATATCGGAGGGATTGCACCGCCTTGTGCGCCATCCATCGAAACTGTGTGCCGATGGGCCAAGACCCAGATAGGGAGTATCCTGCCAATAGGAGCTGTTGTGGCGAGAGTGATAACCGGCACGGGCAAAATTGGAAATCTCGTAGTGTTCATAGCCGGCTTCTGTCAGCTGTTCGCGGAGCATGCGGAAAAGTTCGAGGCTTACTTCCTCGTCCACTTCGCGCACTTTTCCTGCATAGAGTAGGCATGTCAGGGGTGTTCCTTCTTCGTATATCAGATGGTAGGCGGACAGGTGGGGTGGGGCGAGAGCAAGTACTGCGGAGATATTCTCTTGCCAGCGAGCAGGTGTCTGCCCGGGCAGACCGTAAATAAGGTCGATACTCAGGTTGGTAAGTCCTGCTTTGCGGCAGGTATCCACTGCTTCGTACACTTGGCGAGCATTGTGCCGACGATTGAGGAAGTGCAGGTCTTCATCGTGGAAACTCTGTGCTCCCATACTTATTCGATTGATCGGCAGAGTGCGAAGTTCCTGCACATAACCTGTATTCAGATCGTCGGGATTGGCTTCCAAGGTAATCTCGACATCGGAAGAAAATGAGAAAAGTTTATAGGCCTGCTCTATAATACGGCCTATTTCCTGTGGGGAAAGAAGCGATGGAGTCCCTCCTCCGAAGTAAAGGGTGCCGATCGTATCGGCGACTTCGGTACGACGAATACTCATTTCGGCGATCAGTGCCTGTATATACTCCGAACGAAGCGCGCTGTTCGTCTGCGAATAGAAGTCGCAATACGAGCAGCGCGTGGCACAGAAAGGAATATGAATGTATAGTCCTGTCACTTGATCTCTATACTTGTGGGAGCGGATATGGGGCCGGCCACATCCATTTTATTGACGGCTTGGAGGCGTACTTCTATCCGCGTGGCTTCCGCTGTTAGTTCCCCGGGCAGCAGGTAGGAGTTGTCTTCGATGCGGTCAGCCACCAGCCTGTCTTGCATCTGGCCGGCGGTGTCGAATCTTCTGAGGAAGAGGCGATAGGATACTTTAGCTGTTTCTCCGACAGCTTTATTCCAGCTCACAGCGATTTTGCCATCTGTCCGGCGTGTCAGCCGAGGAGTTTCTGCTTTTATGGGGGTGGCAAAACCCTTGCGATGTATGGGGATAGGTACCACGTCTTCAGCGAATCGCTCGCGAATGATCTGCGGTATGCCATTGCTTTCATGGCGCAACTGATCTTCTCGGAAGAAGCAGACACCGGGGAATCCCATGTGACGGGCGGAGTCGATTTGTTCTCCGATGACTTGAGCCGGCCACCGACTGTTGTCCACAACCCGATAGGTGGCTAATCCCGGTATAATCGGTAGATCGGGTAGCTGCGCTTTCCAATCTTCGAGGAAGGGATAAAAGAGGTCGTCACGGTAGTATAGCATCGGCACCAGAAAGTCCACACTCCCTTCCTTTGCCCAGACTACCGGATCCTGATGTACTCCCTCGTAGGCTGTCCAGTCGCCACCGCGCCTACCGGAGAGCTTTCTCAGACGGCCGATGGTAGCCACGCTTACCTGTACCCACGGAGTCTTTTCCGTAGCGGCTCGGTGAACGTCCGCCATGAGATCGGACAGGTTGCGTCGTCGCCAAGCTGCCGGATCCATATTACCCCCATATCGTTTATAGGTGGCAGCATCGTCGAAGCTTTTGGCTTTTTCCGGATAGCGCATATAGTCGAGGTGAATGCCATCAACGGGGTATTTCTCTACGATCTCACGAACGAGGGATGCAAAGTAGGCTCTTGCTTCGGGTATGCCCGGATTGAGGTACCATAGATTATTGTGTCGTACACACCATTCGGGATGACGACTTTTGACCGATTTGCCTTTCAGCGAACGTATGTGTTTGTCCGGTCCCAAGGGAGTGACGATCAGCCAGGCATGGAAAGCCAGACCTCGCTTGTGGCACTCTTTCAGGGCAAACTCCAGTGGGTCGTAGTCGGGCTTGCCTACTCCGGTGAATATGGTTGATTGGGGTTCTATCTCAGAGGGGTAAATGACATCTCCGCGATGACGCACCTGAAAGAACACGGTGTTGAACTTCTCACGCTTGAGCCTGTCCAGAATACGGCAGAGTTCTTCTCTCTGTTTTCGCAGTCCTTCGGCTGTAGGAGCGGAGCGTTGCGGCCAGTCGAGTCCGTATATGGTGGTCAGCCATACCCCACGCATCTCCTCTCTCACCGGACTGACCCACGGTTCGATGACAGGAGCTGCAATCGCCGTGTCCGGAAGAGGCTTCACTGTGGGGGGAGAGGGTACGACCTTTTTAGTGCCGCAGCTGGTGAATAGCAGTGTGGCAATACCGACGAACCACCCAGTGAGACAGCTAATCTTCATATTTGATATTATCGATCAGGCGAACCTCTCCGCAATACACCGTAATACAACCCACGGCATGGTCGGTATCCTGCCAGTTGTCGATCCTTTGTAAGGAATTTCCGTCTACTATTTCGAAGTATTCCACTTGCAGATGGGGCAGGGCATTGAGGCTTTCCGTCACCCATCGCGTAACGAGTTCAGGTGAGTGTGCGGGACGGAGTGTGCGGCTTTGTTTGAGGATACGAGCGATGGATGGAGCTATGGCACGTTCTTCGCTACTGAGACGGATGTTACGGCTACTGAGTGCAAGGCCGTCCTCTTCGCGGATGATAGGACAGGCTACGATCGTAACCGGTAAACCCAACAGGCTTACCATGCTGCGGATAACAGCGATTTGCTGGAAATCCTTTTCCCCGAAATATGCTTTGTCCGGCTCCACCATCATGAAGAGTTTGCTTACCACCTGCACCACGCCATTGAAGTGTCCGGGGCGATACTTGCCTTCCATCACTTCTGCCACACTGCCCAGATCGAATACGCGAGTGTCTGGTTCGGGATATACCTCTTCTACGGAGGGCATGAATACGGCATGACAGCCGGCTTCTGCCAAGACTGCTGCATCGGCTTCCGGTGTGCGGGGATAACATTCCAGATCGCGTTTATCATTGAATTGTGTAGGATTGACGAATACGCTTGCCACGCAAATGTCGCAATCGGCTACGGCACGGTTGATCAGACTGATGTGTCCTCGGTGCAAGGCTCCCATTGTGGGGACGAGGCCGATGGTTTTCCCTTTGGCGCGGGCATGTGCCACAAAGTTCTTGAGCGAAGCGACGGTATTGAAAATTTCCATAGCGGTATTATTTGTTCTTCTGTTACGACTTGAGCGATAAATCTCTCGGGGATAATTTTTTGCAAAGGAACAGATTATTTACGTATTGGCATGCACCGAAAAAAGTCATTGAGAATAGGGACAGTTTAGTTAATGATTATAGTCACAGAGTTTTTTGAAGAGTATAATGAGTTTATTAGACCTTTTTCCTCTTCTGATACAACTTTCTTATAGGCCGTCAAAATCACCATATTACAAGGTTTTATTTTCTTTTCTTATCATGGACGAGAGTTGATGGTTGGTTGATTTGTCTTGTGAAATTTGCATTGTTCTATGATTTTGTTTGTGTGGTTCTAAAAATATTGACAGAATGATAATTCCAATTGATTTGTTTTCTATATTTGATGCCGCCGATATTGGCTTGAATATAAGGTATGGGGCATATCTGTTGGGTCTGCCTCGATATACCGTCCTAATTCTACTACCGAATCAATTATGGTTTTGTCCGAAAAAGCAAAGTATTATGTTGATCTTGAGCATCGCTACGGTGCTCACAACTATCATCCGCTCGAGGTGGTACTCTCTCGTGGTCAGGGTGCTTATGTGTGGGATGTGGATGGGAAGCGTTATTTCGACTTCCTTTCTGCTTATAGTGCCGTCAATCAGGGGCATTGTCATCCGAAAATCATAGCGGCACTGAAGGAGCAAGCGGAAAAAATCTGTCTGACTTCACGAGCTTTCTACAACGATTGTCTGGGTGAATACGAAGAGTTTATGCACCATTATTTCGGCTATGATAAGATGTTGCCGATGAATTCGGGTGCGGAGGCTGTGGAGACAGCTCTGAAACTTTCTCGTCGCTGGGGTTATCGTGTGAAAGGAATACCCGAAGAGAAAGCTGTCATCATCGTATGCGATGGCAACTTCCATGGCCGCACCATCAGTATCGTTTCCATGAGTTCCGATCCCGACAGCTATACCGATTATGGCCCTTATACACCGGGCTTCGTCAATATACCATATAATAATATAGAAGCCTTGGAGAAGGCCTTGGAGGAGCACAAAGACCATGTAGCTGCTTTTGTAGTAGAGCCGATACAGGGCGAGGCCGGTGTCTTCGTTCCCGATGATGGCTATATCCGTCGTGCTGCGGAGCTTTGTCGTAAGTACCATGCCCTCTTTGTGGCTGACGAAGTGCAGACCGGTATCGCACGAACGGGGCGGATGCTCTGCTGCGATCATGATGACGTTCGTCCCGATATTGTTGTACTTGGCAAAGCTATTTCCGGTGGAGTATTGCCGGTAAGTTGCGTATTGGCTGACGATGAGGTCATGCTTACGATCAAGCCGGGTGAGCATGGTTCCACTTTCGGGGGATTCCCCCTTGCGTGCAAGGTGGCGATGGCTGCCCTTACGGTGGTGAAAGAAGAACGCTTGCCGGAGAGAGCCGAAGAGCTGGGACACTATTTCAGAGGAGAGTTGCTCAAAATCAAGAGTCCTCTACTGAAATTGGTACGTGGACGAGGTATGCTCAATGCCATTGTCATCGAACCGCACAATGGACACGAGGCATGGGACGTGTGCGAGGCAATGGCCGAGCGCGGACTTTTGGCCAAACCGACGCATCGCCATATCATTCGCTTGGCTCCACCGCTTTGTATCACACGTGAGGAGCTGGCGCAGGCTGTGGAGATTATCAAGGAATCCATCAAGGTCTTAGAGTAAACACTCATGGCTCTTATTCGCAAGCAGGCCACGAACCGCATGCTGATGGTGCGCCCGGCTCTCTTTGGATTTAATGCCGAGACGGCCACAAACAACAGCTTCCAGAAAGAAACGGGAGTACCCGAAGCAGTAGCAAGGGAAGCGAAAAAAGAGTTTGACAACTACGTCAATCTATTGCGCGAACACGGAGTAGATGTATGGGTCATTCAGGATTCGAAGACACCTCATACACCCGACTCGATATTCCCGAACAATTGGTTCAGCACGCATGTCACAGGCGAATTGGTGCTTTACCCCATGTATGCACCTAACAGGCAGCAAGAGCGGAAATTACCCGTATTGGCTACCGTTGGTGAAATGGAAGGGGTAGAACGCATCATCAATCTCTCCGGCTACGAGCGAGACAATTGTTTTCTCGAAGGTACGGGCAGTATGGTATTGGACAGGGTCAATCGTATAGCTTACTGCTGCTCATCCGAACGTACCAATCCGAAGGTGTTGGAAGAGTTCTGTCGGGAGTTGGACTACAAAGGATTGATTTTTACCGCCACAGATGCGAATGGTGCTCCTATCTATCATACCAATGTGATGATGTGCGTAGCTTCGCGCTATGCGATCGTTTGTTTGGAGTGTATCAGAGACGAAGCCGAGCGCAGTATGGTGGTGAATAGCCTGACTGCTACAGGACACCGCATCATAGCCATTAGTACGGAGCAGGTGGAACACTTCGCCGGCAATATGCTCGAAGTGGAGAGCGAGACAGGCCAATCCCTGTTGGTGATGAGTGCCGAGGCTCGCCGTTCCTTGACTGAAGAGCAGGTAGCTGAAATAGAAGGGTTCAGTACGATCGTAGCTCCGGAACTGACCACGATCGAAAAGAACGGCGGTGGTTCCGCACGCTGTATGTTGGCAGAGATATTCCTGCCTCAGGGATAATGAAGGACGAGCAAATATGCTTCGATAGCTTCATCCCGCCATTCATCAGAATCATATACAAGAAGAAATAAAAAACAATGAATAATTCGCATTTTACTTTTGCCAAGCCGGTCAATGAGCCGGTTTACGGCTATGCTCCGGGTTCGCCGGAAAGAAAAAAACTGAAAGAGGAGCTTCAACGCCAACTGTCTACGCCTATAGAGATTCCTGTTATCATAGGAGGCAAAGAGATACGAACGGGCGATACCGGCACTGTGGTGATGCCCCACAACCACGCTGTCCGACTGGCCACCTATCATCGGGTAGGGGAGAAAGAAGTGCTCCAAGCTATCGAAACTGCCGAAAAGGCTCGTCAGGATTGGAGCCGTCTGCCATGGACTGAGCGTGCTTCCGTAATGTTGCGCATCGCAGAATTGATTTCCACCAAATATCGCTATCAGTTGGCTGCCTCCGTAATGCTTGGGCAGAGCAAGAATCCGATGCAGGCAGAGATCGATGCTCCCTGCGAGTTGATCGATTTCTTGCGTTTCGGAGCCTACTATGCCGGACAGATCTATGCCGATCAGCCTATCAGCGAAAAAGGCATTCTCAATCGAGTGGAATACCGTTCGCTCGAAGGTTTCGTTTTGGCCGTTACGCCTTTCAATTTCACCAGTATTGCCTCCAACCTCAATCTGGCACCGGCCATGATGGGGAATACTACTATCTGGAAGCCTTCCACTACAGCCCTTCATAGCAACTACCTCCTTATGAAAATCTTCCAAGAGGCCGGTTTGCCTGATGGTGTGGTCAATTTCCTTCCCGGACAGGGTAGCTTGATCGGTCGGGTAGCCACAGCGAACGAACACTTGGCCGGTTTCCATTTTACCGGTTCTACAGCTACGTTCAACACCCTGTGGAAGAGCATCGCCGGCAATATAGATCGCTATCGTGGCTATCCGCGTATAGTGGGCGAAACGGGAGGAAAGAACTTCGTGATGGTTCATCCCTCGGCAGAAGCGCGCGAAGTGGCTACGGCTCTTGTGCGCGGAGCTTTCGAGTATCAGGGACAAAAGTGTTCGGCAGCAAGTCGCGCTTATATTCCTCGTTCCTTGTGGGAGAGCGTGAAAGAGGTGATGGGCGATATGCTCGACAGTATCAAAATGGGAGACGTAATGGAATTCGACAACTTTGTCAATGCCGTTATCGACGAAGCCTCTTTCGATAATATCATGAACTATTTGGCTGCCGCCAAACGAGATCCGGATGCCAAGATCATATTCGGCGGTGAAGGAGATAAGAGCGTGGGTTACTTTATCCGGCCTACCGTTATCGAAACGACGAATCCGCATTACGCTACGATGACGGACGAACTGTTCGGTCCCGTCCTGACCGTATATGTCTATGAGGACAAAGACTTTGCCGATACGCTACGTCTTTGTGACAGCACCGGCCGTTACGGACTGACCGGCTCCATCTTCTCTCGCGATCGCTATGCCATCGAACAGGCTTTGGATGCTCTGCGCTTCTCCGCCGGCAACTTCTACATCAATGACAAGCCGACGGGTGCCGTTGTCGGGCAGCAACCTTTTGGCGGTGCACGTGCCAGTGGAACGAACGATAAGGCGGGCGGACCACTTAACCTGATGCGCTGGTGCAATCCGCGGACCGTGAAGGAGACCTTCGTGCCTCCTACGGATTATCCCTATCCGTTCTTGGCAAAGGATTGATCCAAATTTTTGCTACGGGAAGAGTCGTACTTGGTCGCATCCCGTTTATTGAGAGACTGTATCCTTTTGGAGTGCAGTCTCTTTTTTTAGAATATATTTCTCGACCTTGATCAAGGAACAAAATTGGTGCCATGCTTTCAGATAGTTGTATAACGTTTATCTTTGCGCGCAATTTCCACTATAAAAGAAGAGGAATCCGACAGATAATTTTATGGAAGGCCAGCGTAATCAGATGGCACGTTTTTGGCTGTTACTTGTAGTGACAGCGATTCTCTTGGCTGCTTTGTTCTATCTGCCCGAGCAGATAGGGAGTTGGCAGCTCAAGCCGGTAGACCTCCTAAGCGATGTTCGCCGAGTAAAACCCGATTCTACCGCGGTACTTATTGCTCCGAAACACACTCCACCCTCCGAGAATAATACAGATAATAGAACCAAATCCGATAAGCGCAGAAGTGCTATTTATAGCCAATTGCTTGAGCAAAATACGGTAACTGATTCGACCTTTATCCCTATAGAGGATTATAGTTCTTCACGGACGGCACTCAAACGTTTCTATACGAGTATAACCGAGCGGTCAACTCTCGGCAGGCCTATTCGGATAGCCGTATTGGGCGATTCCTTTATCGAAGGTGATATTTTCACCGATGCTCTTCGTGCTGCCCTGCAAAAGCGTTTCGGTGGCAATGGAGTAGGGTGGATGCCTATTACCTCCGAGGTGGCAGGATTTAGAGGAAGTATTCGTCATGAGTTCAGGCAGTGGGACGATCATTCTCTACTTCGTTCGAAGAAAGGTCATTATCCCTTCACCGGTCATTTCTATCGCCCCAAGCAGGGAGCATGGGTACGTTATGCGATGCCTTTGGGACAGCCGAACTTCGGTCATGCGATACTATATTATAAGTCTACGGACGAGGCCTCGGTTCGTATAGAGACTTCGGATACTACGCTCACCGTCATCCTCCCTCCGACGGAAACCGTGGGCCAATACACTTTGAGCAGCGATCCGCAACGAAGTATCAAATGCAGTGTTCTTTCCGGGGGACAAGATTTTGTATCTTTCGGTGTCGCATTGGAGGATGCACAAGGTATTTCGGTCGACAATATGTCCATTCGTGGCAATTCGGGTATTCTTCTCAAATCCATCAATCGGGAAGTAAGCCGGGAATTTGCCTCTCTCCGCAATTATGATCTCATCATCCTGCAATATGGACTTAACGTCGCTTCGAATAAGCAAAAAGACTATAGCAATTATGCCAAGCAGATGGGAGGAGTGATCGAAATCCTTCGGAGCGTGTGTCCGGAGGCCGACATCCTTCTGATGAGCGTGTCCGACAGGGCGCAGCGTACTGCAAACGGAATCCGGACGATGTCCGGCGTTATTGCTCTTCATTCTGCACAGCAGGCTCTTGCCCAACAGTACGGTGTCGCTTTCTGGAGTACACTCAGAGCTATGCATTCGTTGGGAGGTATTTCCCGAATGGCCGATAAAGGCTGGGCGGCCAGAGATTACACGCATTTGGCACACCGAGGTGGACGGGAGTTGGCCAAGAAAATGATTGAAGCATTTGATTTTGAAAAAAAGTATTATGATGCCATTCGTGAGTAGACTCATACTATTGCTGCTCTGCCTTACTACAGCTTCCGGGCTGTCGTTTGGGCAGTCCTCGCTTTGGTACGAACCGGAAGGATATCTCGACCAAGTATGGCAGCACATCAGAGTAGCCGATTCGAACAAGAAGCCGGTTACGGTTCTCCACCTTGGCGATAGCCATCTGAGTGGAGGATATTTTACCCGATCCATGTCAGCCAAATTGGCTGCCCAATATGGTGATAAAGTTCGCTTCGAACGCATAGGTGTTCCCGGGGCGAGTTATTTTTCTTTCTCTCAGAATAAGGATAAATACCTGCAGCAGATCAAAGCGGTGCAACCCGACCTCGTCATTGTATCGCTGGGGACCAACGATTCGTATACTTTCCAATTTTCCGAAGATAAAATGCGGGGAAATATGGAGATCTTTTTCAATATGCTGCGTGAAGCTTTGGATGATGTGCCATTCATCCTGACCACGCCTCCGCCGTCTTACCTGCGCCGATCCGTCAAGGTGGCAGGCTCGAAACGCAACGGGAGCAAACGTCGTAGAAATCGTTATAAAACCACCTATCACTTTAATGACAATACGGAAAAGGCCTCCCGTCTTATCCGATCGTACACCTTGGAGCATGGTATGGCATGCTTCGACCTCTCTTCCGCTATAGGCGGAGAGACCGAAACTCGTCAATGGTTGCGTAGCGGATTGATGCACGCGGATCACATACACTATACGATCGGTGGATACACCCGTCATGGAGGGCTGGTAGCTGACGCCTTGCTCGGTTCGATTGATGGCCCTAACGTGGATCGGAGCAGCCAGCCCAAGCCTTATAAAAGATAGTTCGTTAGCATGCATTTTTTCGATTCGATGGATATATCCCGTCTCTGGGATCTATTGCAGTATCATGCATCCGCTCCCATGATTTTTTCCAGCGGGACGTTCTTTATCCTCTTCCTTTTGTTCCTTCCGCTATACATCCTGCTACGCCGGCAAACCAGCTTGCGGATCGTATATGTATCTCTCTTTTCTCTTTATTTCTACTACAAGAGCAGCGGTCTTTTTGTCCTGCTTCTTTTAGCGGCTGCTACGAGTGATTTCATCATCGGCCGTTTTTTGTCCCGTCAGCAGATCCAGGTTCGGCGCAAACTCCTTGTGGCACTCAGTATGTGCATCAATCTGGGTGTATTGTCCTATTTCAAATACTTCAATTTCCTCGGTGAGATGCTTTTCTCTCTCATTCAGGAAATCGGCCTCGTGACCAATCGCCCTGAGTGGATCATGACCGAGTGGAAGAATTGGGATATTATACTGCCTGTCGGGATCTCGTTCTATACTTTCCAGACGATGAGTTATATCATCGACATCTATCGCGGTCATGTGCAGCCCCTAAAGCGTTGGATAGACTATGTCTTCTACGTCTCTTTCTTCCCCCAACTGGTAGCCGGTCCCATCGTCCGTGCACGAGATTTTATCCCACAGATCTATCGCCGGCCGGTGTTGGAAAGGAAAGAATATGCCGAAGCCCTGGTGTTGATCATGGGGGGGCTCTTTAAGAAGGCAATCATATCCGACTACATCAGCCTGAACTTTGTGGATCGCATATTCGATGCTCCGACACTTTACACCGGCTTGGAGAACCTGCTCGGCGTTTACGGCTATGCCCTACAGATCTATTGCGACTTCTCCGGTTATTCCGACATGGCCATCGGTATAGCTCTGGTGCTCGGCTTCCGCTTCAATATCAATTTCGATTCACCTTATCAGTCGGCCAATATCACCGAGTTCTGGCGCAGGTGGCATATCTCCCTTTCATCATGGCTCAGGGATTACTTGTATATACCATTGGGGGGGAATAGGAAAGGGAAAATCCGTACCTATATCAATCTTCTGCTGACGATGCTTCTCGGCGGTCTTTGGCATGGTGCCGCCTTGCGATTTATTTTGTGGGGAGCTATCCATGGAGTGGCATTGGCCGTACACAAACTCTGGTGCGAGATCTTTCCGTCGAGTCGGGCTATGTCCACGGATATGCCTTTTTGGCGCAGATGGCTCGGACGGATCATTACTTTCCACCTCGTCTGTTTCGGTTGGATCTTCTTCCGAGCCGATTCGATGGCAGTGGCCGGACAGATTCTCGGACAAATATTCAATAACTTCCATCCCGAAGTTCTCTTCCAATTCATTGCCGGCTACAAGGGCGTTGTCGTACTGATGGTCACGGGTTACCTGTTGCATTTTGTCGGTAAGGGTAAGCGAAGCAAGGCACAATCCATGCTTGAGCGTGCTCCGTTCGTCTTGCAAACTCTGATGCTCGTTCTCCTGATCTTTACCATCATTCAGGTACGCAGCTCGGAAATACAGCCCTTCATATATTTCCAGTTCTAAACAGCCTTACCCGATCTTCTTTTTTCTAAGCGGATGAAGTAAAGGGCCTTCGAATTTTACAGGCAGAGAAATTGCGAGCCCGAAAATGCTCCGATTGGGGTCTGAGTTTTCTGAAAACGTGGCGCGGGAACTTTTTCGTTCTGGCGCGAGAATTTTTTACTTCCCACACCAGAACGAAAAAGTTCCCGCGCCACGTTTTTGGAGACCATAGATCCATTCGTTTGTTTGTCTACCGGGGTTCTCGCTATGGCCTTTCATGGCATATTATTCAGATGATTCTAAATTGATAAATGGAGAGAGTCGATGACGTCTCTGGTGTCGGGCTATCATTTCGTGTGTAAATGACTCAAAGAAAAAAGGCTGTGCGGAGAAGAATCCACACAGCCCTATTTTTTCTACTTGGGGAAGTTTATTCTCAGAATACTCTTTCCCGTAAGGTCTTATTTGACGATCTTCATCGTTTCACGGATACCGTTTCCTTCAACAACCAAAACGTAAGTACCCGGAGCATGGGAAAATACGTCCATACTGAAGACACTTGTTCCTGCTACTAAGTCTTTGTCCATCGCAGCGACTTCTTCTCCCAGCGTATTGTATAGCTTGATCCGGTATGTGCCGGCAGCATTCAAACTGACAGAGACAGCCAGCTCTGAACGATCGGCATTGAACCATGCACGAAGAGTCTTGGCAGCTCCGGTGACAGTGCATGTATTGGTTTCGTTCATACATGTAAACTTGAAAGGATCGGGTTCGCCGATAAAGGGATAAGTCTCTTTGCGACCACTATTGTCTGCGGCAGAGATGTAGTATTCTACCTTATCATTCTTGTTCAGACCTGTAAAGCTGTATGTATAGTGACCTGTGGACTCCATGGTCATATCTACAGCGTTAAAGCTTCCGGAACCGTTGATACGGTAGTAGCATTGTACCGGTGATATAGTAGCATTGGCGCATGAGATGACGTTTGCTTCGATCTTATAATTAGGACCGGCCTGTTCGCCAAGTATCGGATAGTGCTTGATATAGAGATAGCCCTTATCTGCTACTTCGTGAGTACGACAGTGCAGGGCGTCTGTTCCTAACCATGGTGTTCCTGAAGCCCCTTTAATACCTATAATTTCGTAACCGGGCATTGCTGTCTTATAGACATTCAGAGCATCGTTGTCCACGGAAGCGGGGCCATTGACAGGAACAAATACTCTGTTGTTCAGAATCAGAGAGTTCGTGTACGGCTGTTCATTGGTGGCCAGAACACGGTATATCTCGTACTTCGTTCCCCATGCGCAGGTCTGTGCTGCGAAGTAGGCTGCCATATCTTCCAGAGCTTGGTACTGAGCATGATTGTTAGGTACTTTCCTGATGAGGATTTTGTTCGGTGCCAGATACTTACCCCAACAGTCCACGTGGTCAATGTAAGTATTGTTCGGATCCTGTACCACATCATGGTGTGTAATGCCGAGATAGTCTTTCATCTTTTGATTTACTTGAGCTTGAGATAGAGAGGGGTTCTCCGTATATGCGATATGTGACTGTACAGCGGATCCATATCCGTCTGTCATGTAGTTACCACCGGTCTGCTTGAGCTTCATGCCGAACATCTCGATTCCCAGATATTGTGCTTCATATTTGGGGAAATCGTCATCGTTAGGACGAGGGCGGTTATAAATAAAGTCCACGAGACCTACCTTGTTCGTATCGTACATTGCGAACCAACCGGTATAGTCGCGTGTCCAGTAAGAGTCGGTTTTCGCAATGATGAAATCGCAATTAGAGAGATTCACACCGTTTTGGGTGTATTGGGTTGTAACGGTATTTTTTTGGGTTTCATTTGCCACGATGGTAATCACCTTGTCGTTCTTGGCGAGCTCTTTGATCAATTCCATTGGGATACCGAACGGATAGCGTACCAAAACGGCTGCGGAGCGTTCGTACTCAGCGATAGCACGCACAGGGCCTGCAGGGGGATTCGTTTCCTGGAATGCTCGTTGCATCTCTTCTGTTGCAAACTGATAGTTTCTTCCGTTCGTTTGCGTTTGTGTTTGGGCGATTGCCGGCAGTTGGAAGAGTCCCAACGCCAGAATCAAGGCTTTAGCCTGTAAAAGCTTTTTCATTTCAGATACGTTTTGTGTTATGAGTATGTTTCTTAAGCATGTCTTAATATTTCAGGAAAATGACGGCGATCACCGATTGGCGGTAATTTGAGAAATATCCTTACACGGATTCAACCTCAGTTGCTTTGATTCGGTAATAGGTTTTCTGCTTGATTATCGTGCGTAAAATTAGAAGAAATCAGTCAATATGAAATATAGCAGGCCTGTTTTCTTGATTTTTGTGTATTCAAATAAAATGGAATCCTCTATTACTACATGAATGTATCACTTATACAAGAATATATAAAGAAGAGAGCGGATGTGTGAAGATAATCTTCCACATCCGCTCTCTTTCTGCTACTATTATAATTGTACTTGGTTGTTATATCTTCTTAATGTGCTACATTGATTTTTGTCGTGTGTCGATCGACCTTAAGAATGTAGGTGCCATTGGGAAGGTGGCTGATATTCATTTTGCCATATCCTGTTGATAAACTGCTCTTTAGAACAATCCTGCCAGACATATCGAAAAGAATGATAGCAGTCTCTTGCGGAACGGTGGGAGCAGATATTTCAACGTAGTCCTTTGCCGGGCGAGGGAATACGCTGATCTTCTCTGTAGAGGCTATCGCTTCCACTGCTGTACCGTTAACGATCTTTACCGTATAGCTTTTTTTGCCTTTTAGGTACAACTGTGGTTGTCCATTTACGAATGCATGGAGCGTCGCACGATAAGTGCCATCGGGGATAGAACCTTCCACATGGGGCTTATACACGAAGGTTTCCCCCTGCTGGATATGCGCTGTTTCTTGGGCTACCAATAAGGATCCCGAAGAGGATTGTGTTTGGCGGAAGATAACGACCAAATTACCGTTGAAGGGCAATCCAATATTTTTTACCGTAAAAGGTGGCAATGCTCTATCATCAGCCATGTCCAGCATATAGGAAGAAGTTTGGTTATGATTCACCTCGAATAGCGGATGTGTGTACACACTCGGTGTATTTACAGATACTCGTTCTATTTTTTTCCATTCATCCACTCCTTCTTTGGCAGAAAATCTATACCATAAAGTATAATCACCTTCCATAAGAGTCAGAACTTCTGTCGAGAAAACAACCGGATAGTCATTGCTGCCGCCCGGTACCTCGGCCATTATCCAACCCAATGGTATGAGATTGTCTGCTGTAACTCCCGTAGATAGAGCAAAAGCTACCGGTGTGCGGATTTCGTCCGGGCTATCGCTACTGAATCGCACGGTTATAGAACTCTGCTCGTAAGAATTGAGATCTGCGATGAGACTATTGGGGATGATGCTGAGTTCGCCCTTATTATCGTCTACTGTCACTACGACATTGTTCGGATCTGTCGTATTTACTTTAATACTATTTACATATCCCCCCTGTATGCGTTGTATGGGTTCCCATTGTTCTGTGCCGGTTCGACGATAGAGTAGTGTAATCGTGTTAATTCCTTGAGGAAGTACATTCGAATCCAGCAAGAAAAGTTCTGAAAACGCCCCATATCCATGCCAAAAGATGTTGTTGGATGAGGTTTTCACCTCAGTGATTTCTCCGTTGGCGTTATTTAGTCTATAGCCAAGGTCCAGATTTGAATTTTCTTCTCCTGTGTTATAAACCGAATAATCTACATTCAAACCTAGTCCGGAGGTATACACAGTGGATATACTTTCCAGAGCCAAAATCGGCAAAGCGTCTGTGCCTGCTTCGGACGGAATTTTGGCTGGTTCGATACCCGTAATGATTTCTTGATAAATAGTGAATCCGATCCCCTGACCTCCAATACCCAGTGAGGTGGGAGAGAGGAGTGTAAGTTTATAGAAGCCGTTGGAAACACCTCCCCAGCCCCAATTGAAGTGGAAAGTACCATCCGAGGCATAGCCATCGCATACGAAAGCATGCCCCATACTCTGGTTGTTTCCTGCATAGTAGACTGGTCTTGAGGAGGCAAGTTCCTTTCGGATCATATCCTGCCATTCCTGTGCGGTGTATAGGGCGCGTACGTGTAGCTGCAATGAGCGTTTGTAGCGAAAGTTGTTTCGCAAGGCTCGCACGACATAAACGCTGTAGGTACCACTTCCATTTTCATAAAAATTCATGTTTACAGATGCACTGACATCACGCATCAGTGTGGCATAAGCATCTACTTGGGCTCCGCTCAGATTATCAAAGTTCGGATTACCGGGCATATTGCTCCAGTCGTACGTTTCACCGAATGCGCCGGACCAATTGCCTACCAGTGGTCCCGCGTCGTAATTGAATGCCCCTTCACCCTGAAGAGGCCAGCTATGATAGCGCATGATTTGTGCTGTTGCTGTAGCCACACATCCGGTATAGGCATGCTTGCCATTGGGTAGGAGTGGCTCTTTATTATTCCAAGGATATGCCTGATTCCATCTCATCGGATCGTTGGCAAAACTGCCATTGTCCATCAGAGCATGTACTTCTTCGGGTACTTCCTTCGTGCGCAATATCTCTTCGTTGGGCTTGGCTTTTCCCGAAAGTATCATCGATATTTCCTGATCGTAGACCTGTAGCCACATACGTAGATTGTCCGGCATATTGTACATGTCGAAACGTCCAATGGGGGAATAGGCAAGAACTGCCGGTATTCTGTCATCTGCTGCAATGAGAGCATAGCCCTCGTTCGTGCCGCGATTGGCTACATAAAAATATGGCGAGGAGTCGCCCTCTGCTGATACAGTACCGCGCTCTGCATCTCCTTGTCGGTAGACGTAGTCGATGGAAATTTTATCAGAAACTACTGGTTGTCCGGTGCGTAATGATGCCTGTCGCAAAGTCAGACGAGCTAAGGCCGAAGCTCGCTCTTTCGTGATAGGAGCAGAGTACCCTGTCATAGCAAAGCCTAAGAGCATTGCTATGGTTAGAAAAAAACTTTTTTTCATTGAGAATGATATTCTTAATTATGAGAATTTTTTGGCTTTAGAGCAACCTACGATGGCGTTGGATTCTTTGTGAAAGAAGAAAAGCTTCTTAGTCCCTTTTCATAACCACTTACAAAGTAAATCAAAAGCCTGAATAATCGATCTCTTACAACTCATAATACGTCAGAATTATATTATGCTGCCATGTCTTGCATAAAGAGGTGAAAATAACTTCCCTTTCGCCGAACTCATATAAGGCGATGTGTCAATGTTGCACTGATCGGTGGGACGTGCTCCCTATTAGCATGCAGTTGGATTCAATACAACAATCCTTATATTTGCGGCCGAAAGACTGTTTTCAATAGATCATTAAAGTAATGCAGCATGCTCATATGCTGTCCTTAAATAACAACTAATTCAACCAAAAAACGAAATGAGAAGAATTAAACTACTCTTGGGATTCGCCTTGTTTTTTCAATTGGCAAATGCCCAACAGTCGGGTGACTTGGATCCCACATTCGGTACAAACGGAGTGGTACAGACACCTATCGGTAATGGTAGCTTTATCGTAGATGAAGTTCGCAATGTTACTATCCAGCCCAATGGCAAAATTATTGCTATGGGGTCAACTCGAAATGGTACGAAAAAGCATGTTGCTTATGTTCGCTACAATCCTGATGGATCGCTTGATCAATCTTTTGGGAACGGAGGTAAGCAGA
The DNA here is from genome assembly GCF_000765945.1 of Porphyromonas gulae. Taxonomy (NCBI): domain Bacteria; kingdom Pseudomonadati; phylum Bacteroidota; class Bacteroidia; order Bacteroidales; family Porphyromonadaceae; genus Porphyromonas; species Porphyromonas gulae. The sequence continues at coordinate 44,025 of NZ_JRAT01000012.1, read as the reverse complement.
TTTTTGTCCCTACTTCTTTATACGGCAATTTCGCTACGGCAGCGGCTACCTTGTCTGACGGTAAAATTATTTCATGCGGCTATGTCTTCGATTCTGATAATACGATTTGCCAACCTCTCCTGATTAGAATGAATGATGATGGTACATTGGACACCTCTTTTGGGAACAATGGTATTGTGCTTGCAGACTTTCCTTATAGCACACTTCCTGAGAAAATGGTACTTCAAAAAGATGGAAAGATGCTGCTGGTTGGCTATTACCATGACAATATGATGACTCTCCGCTATAACCCTGATGGATCCATAGATAAAACATATGGCATTGATGGCGTTTGCGAAATTGTAATTGAAGGTAGTGCCAATTCTTCTTTTGCTAAAGCGATTGCTTTGCAGGAAGATAACAAAGCGGTGATTGTCGGCATGTATGGTACACATCCGGATTGGAAATGGGCTATTGCACGAATCAATGAAAATGGATCATTGGACAATTCTTTTGGGGAGAATGGATTGAAGACCATGTCTATCGGCTCTGGCCATGACTTTGCCACTGCCGTGCAGATTCAGGAAGATGGAAAAATTGTCGTTGCCGGTCACTCTTGGGTTGCAAGCATCCCTACTTTGCAGTACGATCTGATAGTTCTCCGCCTGAATCAAGACGGTGAGTTGGATAATACGTTTGGAGAATCAGGTATTTTCAAAAAGAATGTGATTGACGGTGGAGCCACTTATGTGGATGGTATTGTCCTTTCACCGGAAGGTAACATTTATGTAGCTTTCAACGCCGTAAAGAATAGTATATCCGATCTGGGGTTATTGAGCGTCGATAAAAATGGTAAGTTGAATACCTCTTTTGGGGGAAATGGCTATACTGTAACCGACCTTAGCGAAGCTGCAGACGAAGCAAGTGCTATAGTTATGCAAGCTGATGGCAAGATAGTATTAGGAGCTTCTTCTTTTTCAGCTACTACTGGAACGCCTTTCGTCCTACTTCGGTATTTAACGGACGTGCCCTCTTCCGTTCTTCCTATGGTAGATGAAGAAAAGTCGTTTGTAGTTTATCCCAATCCTGTGAAAGACGTACTGAATATCGAGTATGAAGGTGAATTCGGCGTACGAATCTTCGACCTTTCCGGTCGTTTGGTGCTCTCTACGAAGAATACTCGTACGATTGACGTGAAGGCTTTGACTGCCGGAAGCTACGTGATCGAGCTGACGACTGAGGCAGGTGTACTGACCGAACGCTTCGTCAAACTCTGATTCCTGTAAGAATCGCTTCGAAAAGAGGGAATGCCGGATTGAACGGCATTCCCTCTTTTCTTTTTTCAGGTTAGAACGTGATCTGGAAGCGGGCGCGGACCCCCCATTTATTAGGGGTTGTCTCTTGCTGTGTGAAGCGCCGGAAATATTCGATGCGGAGCAGTCGGAAGATATTTTCCAATCCGACACTTCCTTCCAGGTACCATGTGCGGTTCATGGGAAAAGTATTATCGGGGAAGAGGAAACTACCGACAGCCCCCGGTTTATTGTGAGGAGTAAGATCACCCCACATACCATGAAGAGAAAGCACTTCACGCCAGGCCAACCGTTTGATGAATGGAATACGATTGAGCATAAGACCTTCTAAATGGTAGGTCAGATGGAACTGCGTGTATCGGTCAGCGATAAATTCCAGTGGCTCCATCAACTGGAATGCTCCGCTCTGTAGCGTGTAACTCTCATTGACGGGAGGGATTTCCAAGAGAGGGTAGGGAGCGTGTGTCCAAACTTGCCCTGCACGAACAGAGGCATCCAACATCCCGAAAAGAGAGAGCCAAATGTGATGTTTGTAGCGGAATTCCGTGCGGTGGTAGCTGAAGTCTCCTCCAAGCAGGCCTGAAAAAGCCATGCGGTGCTCCAGTTCGAACACAGGGGATCGGCGCACTACATTGAAAGCCGTGTTCGGCCCTTTGCGACCATTGTAAGGAATGCGCCCCGGTTCATAGCGGAGGGTAAGACCCAATTCCGTGGTGCGGTACGAATGGATCGGCCGTATCGTACCGTCAGCCTCTACCTGATCGTAGCGTAATGTGCCGGCAGGTTCGTCTCGGCGACGGCTTCCCCAAATGATCGTACTGAAATCAGTCCCCCAGTCTCTATCATATTCCAGCCGATATTCTTCGATGTAGGAGCGGCGCAGATTATTCATCGTACCGAGTATGACCGTTATGTTGTCTTTGAAGATAGGATCCACTACTTGTCCCGGCGTATATAGGTCGTAGGAAGCGATGAAAGAGAGATTGCGATGTGGAAATTCTTGTATGTACAGCTTCTTAGGAATAGAGGAATAAGTAAGAGCACCTCTCCACTTCCATCGTTTGTCCTTGAATCCGTATGCAATATAACCTTGAGCGAAAAAGTGCGGATTGAGAGCGGCCAGCGTCATGCCACCTATGCGCATACGGAAGCCCTCGATTTTGTTGCCCCCGAAGAGGGTATGCACAGGCCCGAAGTCAAATTTGGGGCGTATAGAGTCGTTCATCCTAATGGGGAGTCCGAGATAACCGGTCAGCAGTGTTTTGGCGATGGTGGTGGATGTCTTGAATGTACGATCGTTGCGGAGATAATGCATGAAAGACAACAGCTTTTGCCCCGTGGGAGGTAGCGGTTCCGGTCTCATTACGTTCCAGTAGCCATCCGTTTCGCGAGGAGCTGTCGCATCGTAAACCGAATCGGTAGCAATAAAACCGACAGAAGACGGATCCCTGCCGATGCTTCCTTCACCGATGCGATAGTCGGAAAGGATACGGCTCTGCTCCACTTCCAATCCTTGAGGGATGAATGAAGCAGCCGATAATAATGCCTGAAAATCCTGTCGTTTCAGTACGCGATAGTATCGGGTCGTTTGTCCCGAAGCATCTATACAGGGAACCCGTTGGAAATCTTGCGCTATGCGTAGGTGGGTCACCCAGTTCACATTGCTCGATATGGGCAGGTTCAGGATGATCCGACGTAGCGAATAATCGCTCTTGACGATCCAGAGCCTTCCCGTAAAGCCTGCACTCTCGGGATTGAAAGGAGAGAAAATCATTTCGATACAATCCTCATCCTCTATTCGCACTGTATCGGCAATGAAATACTTGTAGAAACTTGTAGCAAAAGTGTTGCTCATCGGGCTGGGAAAGCGACTGAGCATGATGGGAATATCGTTGTCGTAGATATTGATCGGACGGAATACTTCCTCCAGATTGGTGGTCAGGGGGCCTTCGTCCAGCTTTTCGTCCACACCGTCCAGTCGTCGTGCCAATACTTGCGTACGCTCGCCTTTGTTGGGTAGTCGCTCGGTCTGTATCAGTTTCTCTCGCATGGATAGCGGCAGTATGCGTCTGTCTGTAAAGCGTGAGCTGTCCGCCCATTGTGCACACTGTCCGTGCTTGAGGTGCAAGAAGCCTTCGTCCGATCGGAAATCATCGTCCGAGACAAGTATTCTTTCGTATGTACGGTAGCTGTACGCCGGTGCCGATTCTATCCGGTTGCTGTCCTTGGCTGCTATGGCTTTGCGGATCAGATCCACTGCGGGATTGTTTTTCTTGGAGTATTTCCGTTTCTTGGCTTTGACCACTACGCTGCTCAGTTGCAGCTCCTCCGAAGCTAAGAGAATACGGCAGTGCATATTGCGCTTTTCGCCCGAGCGTAATGAGTAGGTCTGTCTTCTGTATCCGGTCGATGAGATGATGATAGTCCGATCGTTATGGGGAGAAGTCAGGTCGAACATGCCGGCGGCAGAGGTTACCGTGCCCACTCCTTTATTGTCGGCACAGAAGACCGAAGCATAGGGAATCGGCTCCAATGTAGCCGAATCCAGTACCACTCCGGCGAAGCGAGTTTGCCCTGCGAGTGGTAGCATCCCCAATAAGGAAAGAGAGAGGAAGATGAGTGAGAGAGCCGACTTCCTGCTTATAGCTGACATTGCTGATGTTTGCATGAGTGGGTCTTCCGCCTGCGGGCGGTCAATGCGGAATAGTCAAAAATACCGGATCGGCACCATCTTCGGCACTGACGATCTGTGTATTTATGTCCGAAGCACCGGCATAAAGCTTGAGCAAGCGCACTGCTTCGGCAATAGCTTCTTGGAGGCAGTCCGAATGAGTCCGGTCTACACCGAAATCATTGATGAAAATAAGCGTGTTCCTCGTGCTGTCGTCCACGCTCGTTCGTTCGTGGTCGCTGGTCGGAGTGGCAAAGGCTCCGTTCTCATCACGATAGACGGGCAAGCCTTCGATATTCAATTCGCCACGGCCGATCCCGACAAAAGATTCGTCCGTATGTCCCACACCGAAGACAATGTCAGAGCCTACCTTGTCGCAGTCGAACACCCCGATGGAGTATCCTGTGCGAAGCGATAAGAGGTTGCCGATGTCCACCAAAGCGTTGATGTAATAAAGTCCCAGTCCGCGCACCACGCGTCGGGACAGCTGTTCGGCCGATGGCCTGTAGCGGTTAGGATCCTTGCCGGTACGCTTGTAGCAGTTGCGTGTGGCAGCTATGGAGGGAATCTCTTTGATGGCCGATAGCTCGCAGGTCTGCACCAGCCGATCGGCCTCGCTGTTCATTTCGTCTATCAGAGCAGACGGCGACAGTCCTCCTCCGACTTTTGCAGAGATCACCCCTACGCGAAAAGCCGGGCAATGATGCTGAATGGTACCGTCAAAGCTGATCCGGTGTGTCGTCTCCTTCGTCATCGTATTCGATCTCCAAATCAAAATCAATGTCGTCGAGATCTTCTTCCTCCTCTTCGTCTTCCATCGGTGTCGGGAACAAATCGTCCTCCTCATCCCATGTAAGGCTCGTCAGATCGAGAGCTTGGCGGACTATGCTATCCGGTTCGTGGAGGGTCTCCCTGCTAAGCTCTCGCCACAGGGTATCTTTCAGTTCTTCCAGTCCCTGTTGCGCTACGGCAGAAATGAAAACCACGGGCAACCCTGTCGGCAGCTCCTCCCGAAGCATCTCGCACAGCTCATCGTCGATGAGGTCGCACTTCGTTATGGCCAGCACTTTCCGCTTTTGTGCCAACTCTTCGTTGTATGCCACCAGTTCCCGACTGAGGATCTCGTATTCCTTGGCGATGTTGTCCGTATCGGCCGGAATCATGAAGAGGAGCAAAGCGTTCCTTTCGATATGCCGTAGGAAACGCAGCCCCAGACCTTTTCCTGCTGAAGCCCCTTCAATAATGCCCGGGATGTCCGCCATCACAAAGGATCGCTTGTCCCGATAAGCTACGATACCGAGATTAGGCTCCAGCGTAGTAAAAGGATAGTTGGCGATCTTCGGCTTTGCAGCAGTCAGCACGTATAGCAGTGTCGATTTGCCGGCATTGGGAAATCCGACCAGACCGACATCGGCCAGCATCTTGAGCTGCATGATCACCATACGCTCCTGTGCCGGCTCGCCCGGTTGGGCATAGCGTGGTGCCTGATTGGTAGCAGTCTTGAAAAAGGTGTTGCCGTGCCCGCCTCGTCCTCCTTGGAGGAGCATCACCTGCTGCCCGTGTTCGGTAATGTCTGTGATGAACTCACCCGTATCGGCATCGTAAACAGCCGTCCCACAGGGGACTTCTATGATACGATCCTCTCCGTTGGCTCCGGTACTTCGTTTGGCTCCGCCGCTATGTCCATTCGTAGCCATGATATGACGGTCATAGCGCAGGTGCAGCAGTGTCCAATAGTTCCGATTGCCACGGAGAAAGACGTGTCCGCCACGGCCTCCATCACCTCCGTCGGGGCCACCCTTGGGAATGTACTTCTCCCTGCGGAAGTGCGTAGAGCCTCTCCCTCCTTTGCCCGAACGGCAATATATCTTGACGTAATCAACAAAATTGGACTCTGCTGCCATACGATGGATTTAGTTGGAGACTTTGCAGAACTTGTCCACAATGGGGCTGATACGCAAGGCGATCTCTTCTATCGTCCCCGTACCTACCACGTTGTGCAGTACATTCTTCCGGGTATAGAAATCTACCAATGGTGCAGTCTCATCGGCATATACTTCCAGACGCCTGCGAATGGTATCGATATTGTCGTCCGATCGGCCGCTGATCTTTCCTCTGTTCAGGAGGCGTTCGATGAGCATTTCCTCGGGTACTTGCAGATTCAGCACTATGTCCACCTTCCATCCATGACGTGCGAGCATCGTCTCCATGGCTTCTGCTTGGGGGATGGTACGTGGAAAGCCGTCGAAGATAATCCCCTCGGCACCGGCCAGAGTGCTGATGAGCTTTTCCATCATATCTACGATCAGACTGTCCGGCACGAGGTGTCCTTCATTGATGTAGCCGGCTGCTGCTTGGCCCAGTTCGGTCTGGGCCTTAATCTCGGCACGAAGCAACTCTCCGGTAGAAATATGCCGGAATCCATATCGACGGATCAGCTCTTCGCTTTGGGTGCCCTTACCGGAACCGGGGGCACCGAAGATAAGTACGTTTAGCATCTATTCTTTTATTTTATAGATGTCCTGGTACATGCGTCCCAGATCATCATAGTCAAGGCCGTGTCCTACGATAAAGTCATTGCCGATCTCCAGACCCACGTAATCGGTATGGATGTCGCATTTGAGTGCAGCGGGTTTGGTCAGCATGGCTGCTATGCGTACCTCTTTGGCCCCGAGTTCGTAGAATTTCTCCTTTACGCAACTCATCGTATAGCCCGAGTCGATCAGATCCTCCACGATGACCACCGTTCTCCCACGCATATCGGCCGTCACGGGCATAATCTCTTTGAGTACGAATGTGCTCTGCGTACCGCAATAGCTGGAGTAGCGTGCGAAATCCACTTGATAGCTCTCGTCGAGAGCCTGCATCAGTTCGGCCGCAAACATAAACGAGCCGTTCATGATACAGACGAATAGGGGGTTGTCCCCATGCAGATCCCGTTTGATCTCGGCAGCCATCCTCTTAATGGCTTCATGTATGCGAGTCGCCGGAATGTAAATCTCAAACTCTTTGTCTTTCAGTTTGACTGTTCTCATTTGTCGCAATGACTTTATTGTGCGTGCAAATATAGCCATTTTGCATAGGGCAGCTATAGAAACGGCTCGGCTTATTATATGTAAGGGTGCGATTGTATAAGTATGCGTTTGGGATGATCTCCCTAATCTCGTGTCCTAATAGTTTACGCTCCGAAATTTTTATGTTTCTACCTCCTAAAAACGTGGCGCGAGAATTTTTTCGCTGTGGCGCGAGAAGTAAAAAAAATACGCGCCACAGCGAAAAAGTTGCGGTTCCACTTTTTCAGAAAACACGCACCGCAATCGGAGCGTTTTCGGTTCGTGTTTTTATATCGGCAGGTTATGGACATGTACCTGCAAGGGCGATATGCGCTGCCGAAAGCAGGCCGGATCAGATAAAAACAGCTGCCACATATGCTACACTCCGGTTCGTTTATATAAGTCAGAGGCAGGTTCTTTTCCGTTGATTTCTAATAGCATAATGGCGACTTTTTCTCTGTGGAGAGGTTCTTGGACGGAATGGAAATAACCGTGAATTTTCCCGAAAAGAGTCGGTTGCATGGAAAAGTCTGTACCTTTGGAAGAATTATAAACCAAAAATTTTGCACCACATGGCTAACGATAAGACGCAGACCGTGCAGATGCTCAAGCACGATTTGGATTATTTGGAATTGCTTTCGGAGAGCTTTCCGACTGCGACGGAGGTGGCTACGGAGATCATCAATCTCGAAGCTATATTGAATCTGCCTAAAGGAACAGAACACTTTCTGGCAGATATTCACGGCGAATATGAAGCCTTTATTCATGTGCTCAAAAATGCATCCGGCAGTATTCGCAGAAAGGTGGACGAAGTCTTCGGCGGTCAGTTGCGCCAAAATCAGAAGCGAGAGCTGTGCACCCTGATCTATTATCCTCGCGAGAAACTCGAACTCGTGAAGCAAAGCGATGAACGGATGGAGGACTGGTACATGGTCACGCTGAATCAGCTGATCAAAGTGTGCCAGAAAGCCGCGGAAAAGTACACTCGCTCCAAGGTACGCAAGACCCTTCCTCCCAAGTACAGCTATATCATTCAGGAGCTGCTCCACGAAGACGGTGTCAATCCCAACAAATCGGCTTATATCAGCAGCATCTTTTCCTCTATAATATCCACCGGACGCGCCGATGACTTTATTATCGCCATCAGCGAGACCATCCAGCGGCTGGTCATCGACCATCTGCACGTAGTAGGGGATGTCTTCGACCGTGGCCCCGGAGCACATATCATCATGGATGCTCTTATGAAGTATCATCATTTCGATATACAGTGGGGCAATCATGATATGCTCTGGATGGGAGCTGCCGTGGGCAATGCCTCCTGTATGGCCAATGTGGTGCGTATAGCACTGCGCTACGCCAATTTGGATACATTGGAGAGCGGGTACGGCATCAACCTTTTGCCCCTGGCACGTTTTGCCATGGATACCTATGCGGACGATCCCTGTACCGTGTTCAAGCCCAAACTGGCTCAGGCCGACCAGACGTATGATGACAAGAGTGTCTATCTGATCAGTCAGATGCACAAAGCCATATCTGTGATTCAGTTCAAGCTGGAGCACCAGATCATAGCCCGTCATCCGGAGTACAAGATGGACGATCGGGATTTGTTCCATCTGGTGAACTTCACCGATGGTACCATCAAGCTGTCGAGTGGCGTATATCCGATGCTGGATATGAACTTCCCGACCGTGGATCCGGCCGATCCGTATGCGCTGACAGAGCAGGAGCAGAATATCGTAGATCGGCTGATGGGCTGTTTTATGCGGAGTGAAAAGCTGCAAAACCATCTCAAATGTCTCTATCGTCACGGCAGTATGTACCTGACGTATAATATGAATCTGCTCTACCACGCTTCCATCCCTCTGAACAAGGATAAGTCGCTCAAGAAGGTACGGGTAGGGGACAAGACCTATGCCGGACGCGAATTGCTCGACAAGGTGGAAGAGATGATCCGTACCGCGTATGTGGCTCCCGAGAAAAGCGATCAGAAACTTGCGGCTGTGGACTACATGTGGTACCTCTGGTGCGGACCGGACTCTCCTCTTTTCGACAAGGCTATGATGACTACTTTCGAGCGTTACTTCATCGAAGATAAGGCTACGCATCATGAGGAAAAGGGTTACTACTACGTTTATCGTCAGGAGAAAGCCGTTTGTGAGATGATCCTCAAAGAGTTTGGACTCGAAGGTCCCGATACGCATATTATCAATGGGCACGTGCCGGTGAAGGCCAAGAAAGGGGAGCTTCCTATCGGGGCTGAAGGCAAACTGATGTTGATAGATGGCGGATTCAGCAAGGCATATCAGTCAAGTACGGGGATCGCCGGCTATACGCTGATATTCAACTCTCAGGGACTGCATCTTGTGCAGCACGAACCGTTTAGCTCCACACGCAAGGCTATCGAAGAGATGGAGGACATCAAGAGTATTACGGTGGTACGTGAGGTCACATCCCATCGTATGCTGGTGAAGGATACGGACAATGGCCGCTTGCTGAGCAAACAGGTCGAAAACCTCAAAAAGCTCCTTCAGGCGTACAGTTACGGACTGATCAAGGAACGGAAAAAATAGTCGGAAGAGACAAAGAGTGGCTCTAATCTCGGATTGGATCGGAGGGGGATGATGGATATGCCATTCCTCTTCCATTCTCCCGATTGGCCGACTACTTCAGATAATGATAATGATTAGGAGCAGCAGCATCTGCGCCCGATATTTCTAATTCATAGATAATACGACGTTGAGTAAACTAACCAATAAGATCGTTCGGATACTCTGGACCGTCTTCATTGCCGGTTGGGCTGTTATCGGCATTCTGTTTCTGCTCATTGCTACCGGTATGATCGGCTATATGCCGCCTATCGAGCATTTGCAGAATCCTATCGACAAGTACGCATCGCAGCTTATTTCTGCCGATGGGAAGGTGTTCGGTTCTTACGCCCATAGCGGTGACAACCGGATATATACCGGATACAACGAGATTTCCCCCAATCTGATCAAGGCTCTCATCGCTACGGAGGATGTTCGCTTCCGGAAGCATTCGGGGATAGACAGCAAAGGTCTGTTCCGTGCCGTGGTCAAACGCGGTATCCTCAATCAAAAAAGCGGTGGAGGGGGCAGTACTATTACCCAGCAATTGGCCAAACTCCTGTATTCGCCACGGACGGAGACCAAACTCGGACGTCTCTTCCAGAAGCCGATCGAGTGGGTTATTGCCGTGAAGCTGGAGCGTTTTTATACGAAGGAGGAGATCATCACCATGTATCTCAACTACTTCGACTTCCTGTACAATGCCGTTGGGATCAAGTCTGCGGCTTATACCTACTTCGGCAAGCAGCCGGCTGATTTGAAGATAGAGGAGGCTGCCGTTCTGGTCGGTATGTGCAAGAATCCGGCTTATTATAATCCCGTTTTGCATGGCGAGGTGGAACGTTGCCGAGGACGGCGCAATATCGTTTTGGAGCAGATGTACAAGGCCAAGTATCTGACAAAAGCGGAGCGCGATTCGCTCCAAAAGCTTCCATTGGTTACATCATTTCATCGGATCACGCATCGCGATGGCGAGGCTCCTTATTTCAGGGAGCGTCTGAGGCAAGTACTTATGGCCAAAAAGCCTGAGCGCAAAAATTATTTGGCTTGGCAGGACGATCAGTATCGTGCCGATTCCATTGCTTGGGAGACGGATCCTGTATATGGCTGGTGCAATAAGAATAAGAAGGCTGACGGCTCCAACTATAACATCTATACCGATGGTCTCAAGATCTATACGACCATAGATCTGAGGATGCAGCAGTATGCGGAAGAGGCTGTGGCCAAGCAGATGAAAGAGGTATTGCAGCCGATATTCGACAAAGAAAAGAGAGGACGTTCGTACGCTCCTTTTTCCAGAGATATTACTTCGGACGAGCAGCAAAGTATTTTGCTCCGAGCCATGAAGCAAACCGACCGCTGGCGAGAGATGAAGAAAGCCGGTATATCGGAGTCCGAAATCCGTGCTTCTTTCAACAAGAAACGAAAGATGCAGGTTTGGAATTGGCGAGGAACGATCGATACGGTAATGTCGCCGCTCGACTCCATCAAGTATCTCAAGGGAATCCTGCGAACAGGATTCATGGCCATGAATCCGCACAACGGACATATAAAGGCGTATGTGGGAGGAATCAATTTCCGCAATTTCCAGTATGATATGGTTAGTCAAGGGCGTCGTCAGGTGGGATCAACCATCAAACCATTCCTCTACTCCCTTTCCATGCTCGAAGGAATATCGCCATGCGATGAGATGCTCCATGTATCCCAGACCTTATTCACCGAATCCGGAAAAGCTTGGACGCCGAAGAATGTGGGTGCCAGACGGACGGGCGAAATGGTCAGTATCAAATGGGGACTGCAGAACTCTTCCAACTGGGTTACGGCCTATCTGATGGGACGTACCTCTCCCTACACTTTTGTCCGCCTGTTGAGGTCTTACGGCCTGAGCGGATATTTGGAGCCCAGCCTCTCTATCTGTTTGGGTACGCCAGACGTTTCGGTGCAGGAGATGGTGAGTGCCTATACCACCTTTGTCAATAAGGGTATTCGGGTGAATCCCCTGCCCATAACGCGAATAGAGGATCAGTATGGGAATGTGGTGGCTCAGTTCTCACCGAATATGGTGGAAGTGCTTCCGACCGATGCCGCATATAAGATGCTCTATATGCTGAAGTCCGTGGTCGATGGCGGTACCGGTAGCAGACTAAGGTATCGCTACGGATTCAAACTCGATATGGGAGGAAAGACGGGTACCACACAGAATAACAGTGATGGTTGGTTCGTGGGCTTTACTCCTTCTCTCGTGGCCGGCTGTTGGGTCGGTGGCGAGGATCGGTCTGTGCATTTCGACTCCATGTCGCACGGACAGGGGGCAGCTTCTGCCTTGCCTATCTTCGCCGAATTTCTCAAGCGTGTATATGCCGATCCTAAGCTGGGGTATACTTTGGAAGAGAAGTTCGATTTCCCAAAGGATTTCCAGCCGTGCATGATGGATCAGGATGTAGAGTATTTCGATGCGGGAGGCGGTGAAGTAGTAGAACCTTTGCCTGAAATCCTTGTTGAATAACCATAGAAAATATAATCACTAAAGCAAATAACGAAACGCTATGAACTTTAACGAATTGCGCAACTCATCCACTGTCTATGTGGATAGCACGCTCCAAACGACAACTATGCGCCATGTCTTTACTTGGATGTTTGGTGCTCTCGGTATCACAGCTCTTACAGCCATGCTTGTAGCTAAGAGTTCGTTGATATATACGATGATAATGAATCCCGGTTTGCTGTGGGGATTGATCATTGCAGAGTTGGCCTTGGTCTTTATACTCTCGGCACGTATCGGTAAGATGTCATTCTTCACTGCTTCTCTTCTGTTTACGATCTATTCGATTCTGAATGGGGTGACGCTCAGCAGTATTTTTATCGTGTACACAATGACGAGCATAGCGGCCACCTTCTTTATCACAGCCGGCATGTTCGGCGCGATGGCTCTGTGGGGATATTTCACGAAAAAGGATTTGAGCAAGTGGGGTAGTATCTTCTTTATGCTGCTGATCGGTCTGATTCTGGCTACTGTCGTGAATCTGTTCCTCCGCTCGAATCCTATGGGCTTTATCATCTCTATTCTTGGAGTTATCATCTTTACAGGTCTTACCGCTTTCGATGTGAACAAAATCAAGCAGATGCTGGCGCAAATGCAAGGATTCGAAGAGGGAGATGTAGCTCGCAAAGTAGCCCTGATGGGAGCCCTGACGCTCTATCTCGACTTCATCAATCTCTTCCTCTATCTGCTTCGCTTCTTCGGCCGAAGGGACTAAAGAGCTGAACAGAAAAGACAGAAACAGCAATAAAAAGCCCTGCCAACTCAGATCGTTGGCAGGGCTTTTTATTGGGAATAATTTAGTAGATAGCCGTTATACAACGACATTGACGATTCTTCCCGGGACTACAATGACTTTTTTCGGACTCTTGCCTTCGAGCCAACGTGCTGCTTCGGGAGCAGAAAGGGCTGCTTGCTCTACATCCTCTTTGCTCATATCTGCCGGCAGTTCGATATTGAAGCGAACTTTGCCATTGAAGCTCACCGGATAGCGTACACAGCTCTCCACCAGATACTCTTCATTGTATTCAGGCCAAGCTGCAGTTACGATACTGTCTTCCGCTCCCAGTTCCTGCCACAGCCACTCGGTGATATGGGGTGCGAAGGGAGAGAGTACTGTCAGCAGCGGGCATAGTATGGCACGAGAAGTGGTTTTGGCTGCTGTCAGCTCGTTTATGCAGATCATGAAAGCGGGTACCGAAGTATTGAAAGAAAAAGATTCAATATCCTGTCCTGCCTTTTTGATGAGCCTGTGCAAGCTCTTCAGCTCCTCTTTTGTCGGTACCGTATCGGTGACGCGTATACCATCTGCATTGTAGTACAACGCCCAGAACTTTTTCAAAAAGCGGTGTACACCATCGATACCGTTAGTGTCCCAAGGCTTGCTCTGCTCCAGCGGGCCGAGGAACATTTCGTAGAGTCGCAGAGTATCGGCTCCATAACGAGCAATAATATCATCGGGATTGACGACGTTGAACATGGACTTACTCATCTTCTCAATAGCCCATCCGCAGATGTACTTGCCTTCTTCAAGGATAAACTCAGCCGAAGCGTACTCCGGACGCCATGCGCGGAAACGGTCTATGTCGAGCTGATCGTTCGATACGATATTGACATCTACATGGAGTGGAGTCACCTCATATTGCTCGCGCAGTCCGTAGCTGACGAATGTGTTGGTATTCTTGATCCGATAGACGAAGTTGGAGCGTCCTTGGATCATTCCCTGATTCACCAGCTTGCGGAAAGGTTCGGCTTCGCATACGATACCGAGGTCAAAGAGGAATTTGTTCCAGAAGCGGCTGTAAATCAGGTGTCCTGTAGCGTGCTCCGTCCCACCGATGTATAGATCGACGTGACGCCAATATTCATTCGCTGATCGGCTGACGAGTGCAGTATCGTTTTGCGGATCCATATATCGCAGATAGTAAGCACTGCTACCGGCAAATCCGGGCATTGTGCTCAGTTCGTATGGATAACCTTCGGCTGTATGCCAGCCGGTAGCTCTTCCAAGGGGCGGTTCACCACTTTCCGTAGGAAGGAATTTATCTACCTCCGGCAATCGGAGTGGCAGTCGATCCTCATCCAGCGCATAAGGCATACCCTCTTTGTAATAGATGGGGAAAGGTTCCCCCCAATAACGCTGGCGGCTGAAGATAGCATCGCGCAGACGGTAGTTCACCTTCACGCGGCCTAATTGCTTTTCTCTGATATACTCCTTGGTGCGAGCTATGGCATCTTCTACCGAAAGGCCATTCAGGAAATCGGAATTGACCATTATACCGCTCTTACTGTCTTTGGCATCCTCCCATGTGGCAGGATCGGTAGAAGCTTCTCCCTCGGGTATCACAACTTGGACGATGGGAAGATCAAAATGGCGCGCAAAGGCAAAGTCGCGTGTGTCATGAGCCGGTACGGCCATAATGGCTCCTGTGCCATATCCTGCCAATACGTAATCGCTGATCCAAATAGGAATTTCCTTACCGGTAAGAGGATTGATGGCATAACTGCCGGAGAAAACTCCTGAGACTCGTTTGTCGGATATTCGCTCACGCTCTGTTCGTCGCTTTGTTTCTGTCAGATAAGCCTCCACTGCAGCGCGTTGCTCCTCTGTCGTTACTTCCTCAACCAATTCGCTCTCAGGAGCCAATACCATAAACGTGACGCCGAATATCGTGTCGCCTCTGGTAGTAAAAATCGTAAATGTGCAATCCTTACCGGCCAGGCGGAACTCCATTTCGGCTCCTTCGGATCGTCCGATCCAATTGCGCTGTGTCTCTTTCAACGATTCAGTCCAATCCAGTGTCTCAAGATCATGCAGCAAACGCTCGGCATAGGCCGATACACGCAGACACCACTGGCGCATCTTCTTTTGCTCCACGGGGTGTCCACCGCGCTCGCTCACTCCGTCCTTGACTTCGTCGTTAGCCAATACGGTACCGAGGGTCGGACACCAATTGACCATCGTGTCGCCCAAATAAGCCAGACGGTAATTCATGAGTATCTCTTGTTGATCTTTTTCGCTCATGGCTGTCCACTCCTCCGCAGTGAAACGGACTCCTTCGCTGCATGCAACATCGAGACCTCCATTGCCTTGTCGGGCAAAAACTTCGATCAGCTCGCTTATCGGTCGTGCCTGCTGTGCTTGATTGCAGTAGTACGAGTCAAACATCTTCAGGAAGGCCCACTGTGTCCATTTGTAATAATTCGGATCACAAGTGCGAATTTCGCGTTCCCAATCGTACGAGAAGCCGATTTTGTCCAGTTGCTCACGATAGCGAGCTGTATTTTCTTCTGTTGTTTTTTCGGGGTGTTGGCCGGTTTGGATGGCATATTGTTCGGCAGGTAGGCCGAATGCATCATATCCCATCGGATGCAATACATTGAATCCACGCAAACGCTTATAGCGCGAAAAAATATCGGAGGCTATATAACCAAGTGGATGCCCTACGTGCAGTCCTGCTCCGGAAGGATACGGAAACATGTCGAGCACGTAGAAAGGTTTTTTACTCGTGTCTTCCGTAACGCGGTAAACCTTGTCTTTGCGCCACTGTTCCTGCACACGCTTTTCTATTTCCTGAAAGTTATATTCCATAATCCCTTATCTCTTCGATCGATTAACTACTATTTTTCTTGGAGCAATATCGAAAAAAGGCAGTCAGCAAACGCGCTAACTGCCTTATTTTCAGTTTGAGCGGTAGGCGAGGCTCGAACTCGTGACCCTCAGCTTGGGAAGCTGATGCTCTACCAACTGAGCTACTACCGCGGTTGGAATGCGACAAAAGTAATCATTAGATATAATATCCGCAAGGAAATTTGCAGTATGAGATTCTATCCCAGATAGGAGGCAACACCTTCGGCACAGCGTTCTCCATCCATTGCTGCCGATACGATGCCGCCTGCATAGCCTGCTCCTTCTCCACAGGGAAAAAGCCCTCGGATTAGAGGATGTTCGCAAGAGGTTGATTCGCGCAGGATACGTACGGGAGAGGATGTGCGACTCTCCAATGCTATCAGCTGGGCTTCCGAAGTGAGGAATCCTTTCGTCTGTTTGTCGAATAGTTGGAAAGCTTTCTGCATCCTCTTTGTAATAAAGGAGGGAAGCCATTCGTCCAAACGTGAGGGTGTGAGTCCCATGCTGTAGGATGATTTGGGCAGATCGACAGAGCTTCGGCTTGATAGGAAATCCGTCATTCGTTGAGCCGGTGCTCGCAGGCTGCATCTTGCCTGTGTCCAACTCTCGCCTTCCAAGCGTTCTATCCAATTCATAAGAGCCAAGGGATCATCCGTAGGAGTGGAAAGTACGTCTTCAGGATGAATCTCCACCACTAAGCCGGAGTTTGCCCATCGGGAACCTCTGTTGGCCGGTGACATACCATTCACTACTGTCTGATCCGGTGCAGTGGATGCCGGTACGACGAATCCTCCCGGACACATGCAGAAGCTATAGACACCGCGTCCCTCCACCTGAGCCGTATAGGTATATTCTGCCGGTGGCAGGTAGAGTCCGCGCCCCTTAGGGTTGTGGTAGCGTAGTTGGTCGATCAGAGCCTGTGGATGCTCCAGCCGGACACCGACAGCCGTTCCTTTTGCTTCCAGTCGAATGCCGTTTCGATGAAGATAGCGATAGATGTCGCGTGCGGAATGTCCCGTCGCCAGGATAACAGGACCGCAGTATTCACGACCTTCACTGTCTCTTGCTCCCATGACTTGACCGTTATGTATGATCAGACTTTCCATTCGGCAACTGAAGTGAACCTCTCCTCCGGCTGCCAATATTTGGTGTCGAATGTTTTCTATCACTTTGGGTAGTCGGTCGGTGCCGATATGTGGATGCGCATCGATCAGGATAGAAGGTTGTGCTCCGTGTTTGCAGAGAATACGTAGTATTTTGGTTACATCTCCGCGCTTCTTACTACGTGTATATAATTTACCGTCAGAAAAAGCTCCAGCACCGCCTTCGCCAAATCCGTAATTGGATTCGGGATCTACGTGCCCCTCTTTGGGAATGCGGGCAATGTCTGCTTTTCTCTCGTGTACGCACTTGCCTCGCTCCAGAATAATAGGTCTCAGACCAAGCTCGATGAGCCGGAGTGCTGCGAAAAGACCTGCCGGACCTGCTCCTACTACAATGACAGCGGTTTTCCCTTCTACTGAAGGATAGATCAAATCTGAAAAATCGTCTTCAACCGGAGATTCCGAACCGCTATAGACTTCCAAACCCAAATTGACGTATACCTGTCGCTGGCGAGCGTCAATACTACGGCGTCTGATTATTATGGTATGTATGTCGGCCGGATCTGTTTTTGTCTGTCTTGCTACATATTTGCGCAGTATTTGTTCGTCAGCAGCCTCTTCGGGGCGCAGTCGCAGGTCTATACGCTGTGGCATGATGTTTCGTTTTTGGGGTGAAGACCGAGAGAGGTAGCCTTTTCGATCATAAAAGCACGGGCGGCTTCATAATCATTGGGGATGACACCATCGAGTATGGCCTCTTTGATCGCCTCCTTGATGGTGCCAACGTGGCGCGAAGGTTTTAGACCGAATGTCTGCATAATCTCTTCGCCGGAGATCGGTGGTTGGAAGTTGCGGACGTGGTCTTTCTCTTCTATTTCTTTAAACTTATGACGTACCAAAGCATAGTTGTCTATATACTTGCGCACCTTATCGGGATTCTTGCTTGTAATGTCAGCTTCGCATAGCATCATCAGATCATCTATGTCATCACCGGCTTCGAAGAGCAGACGGCGAACCGCAGAATCCGTAACTCCTTCGTCTACCAGAGTTGCCGGACGCATGTGTAGATCTACCAGTTTCTGTACGTATTTGAGTTTTGCATCGAGAGGAAGTCGGAGTCGTTTGAAAAGAGAGGGTAGCATCTTGGCTCCAACAAAGTTATGATTGTGAAATGTCCACTGTCCCCCAACAAACTTTTTAGTGCGTGGTTTGCCTATGTCGTGTAGCAATGCTGCCCACCTGAGCCAAAGATTATCGCTCTGCCGAGCCAAATTGTCCACCACCTTATAAGTATGAGTGAGATTGTCCTTATGCCCGATACCATCACGAGTCTCAGCCCCTTTGAGGGCTAATAGCTCGGGAAATACATATTCCATGAGCCCCGTCTGTTCGAATAGAGAAAGACCGATCGAGGGGCGAGGTGAGAGCATGATTTTATTCAGTTCTTCTATTACTCGTTCGGCAGATACAGCTTCTTTGATCCGGTGAGCATTCCGTTGTATAGCCTCGAAGTCGCGTGGCAGGATGGTGAAGCCCGGTAGCTGGGATGCAAAGCGGATGGCACGCATCATTCGAAGAGGATCATCACTGAAAGTAATATCCGGATCAAGGGGTGTGCAGAGGAGCATATCATCCATGTCGCACAGGCCGTCGAACATATCCACCAGATCACCGAAACGATCGCTATTGAGGCATACGGCAAGGGCATTGATGGTGAAATCGCGACGACGCAAATCATCCTCCAGCGTACCATCTTCGACTATCGGCTTACGACTATCGTGTCGGTAGCTTTCCTTACGGGCACCCACAAATTCTATCTCCAGATCACCATGCTTTACTTGAGCGGTACCAAAATTGGCGAAAACAGATAGGTGAGTCTTTCGTCCCAGCTTCTTGGTTACAACTTTAGCCAGATCGATACCGCGTCCTACGGCTACTATGTCGATATCTTTGGAAGGACGATTCAAGAATATATCTCGTACATATCCACCCACGACATAGGTTTCCAGTCCCAACTGATCTGCCGCTTCTGCGATAAGACGGAATATCGGGATGTCGATTTTACTAAGAATTAACTCTTTGTCTGTCATCTAAAAAATCAAGGAGTGATTGGCCAACAAAGGTACGCACTTGTTATTGAGTTTTCTGATTACTCTGACAACTCTGATTGTTTTGGTTGCTTCTGTATTGCTTCCTTACGGCTGTCATTTGCTCTCGGATACCACCTTGCTCTATAAATCGTTTCTGCAGCGATTCTAACAGCCGATATAGCATGTAGTTGGCCTGATGGATGAGTGTGATGCAGAGATTTGCGAGTTCTTCATCCGTAAGGCGTATCATCAAAGAAGAGTATTCTTCCAATAGCTGAGGACTACGCGCATAGTTACGCATAGATCCATAGCGTGGATGGCTCTTGGTCCATAGAACTCTCTTCCTGACTCGAAGGTAATCTTCATAGTCGAGTAGTAATTCTTCGAGACTGGCTTTCGCTACGTTGGTCAGTTTGATTTCTGTTTCGGCCGATGTGGTAGAAGCTGCATTGCCTTCTGCGATATTTTGTTTGCCGGAGCGCGCTGCTTGTATCATCTGATCTATGGTTCGATCGGACTTGCTCAAATACGTGTGGGCAAAGTGATATGTGAGATCATAGACGACCTCAACGACCCTATAGACACGTAGTCGGCGATACGATCCATGCCGAGGCAGGAAGGAGGTAACTGACATGCTGTATTTTGTTGTTTTTTCGGTGTTGTCTGAATACTCTGAATACTCGGAGTACTCCGAATACTCTGAAAGAGATTAGAGGAAAAAGTCCGTGCAATCAGCAAAAACTGCACGGACTTTTATATCTGATTCCCTAAGAGAGAGGCAGAACGGCTATCAACCTCCGGCGAGGGTTTCTTTTAGGATTTCGCCTACAGTCGGGTGAGGGAATATGATTCGCTCGATTTGTCGATCCGTCATGCCGGTTTCGATGGCCATGGCTGCGGTTACGATGAGTTCGCCGGCCGGATTGCCAATGAGGTGTGCTCCGATCAAGCGATTCTCTTCATCAAGTAGTAGTTTGCACTCTCCATTACCTTGTTCGTTTTCGGCTACAAATCGGCCGGAGAAGGCCATAGGAAGGCGACGAACAGTATAGGCACGTCCTGCTTTGCGAAGCGATTCTTCCGTCTCCCCCACACCGGCAACCTCGGGATTGGTGTACACCACACCCGGTACGGCACGGTAGCTCATCGTTTCGTCTGTTTTGCCCAAAATCTGATCTACTGCTACCTCTGCTTCTCGTACAGCCGTGTGTGCCAAAAGCGAGAAGCCCGTAATATCACCTGCAGCATAGACATTGGGCAGGGAAGTTTGCATCCTTTCGTTAGTCTTTACACCTTTGCCGGCAAGCTCCAATCCGAGCGACTCGAATCCTTGCAGCACGGGGCGGCGTCCTACACTCATCAGGATACGTTCTCCTTCGATTTCCTTCGTTTCTCCTTCGTATTCTACCGTAACAGCTCCGTTGCGAACAGAAGTAACCTTGTGTCCGAGATAGAATTTGATCCCCTCTTTTTCATAGAGAGCGCGAAGCATGGCTGCATGTTCGGGGTCAATGCCATTGAGTATTTCGGGCAGCATTTCCACCACATGCACTTGCGTACCGATACTGTTGAAGAAAGAGGCGAACTCCATCCCGATAACTCCTCCACCAATGATGACGAGAGAGGTCGGAATCTCTTTGTTCTGAAGTGCTTCTCGATTCGTCCAATACTCTGTCTGTTCCACTCCGGGAATGGGCGGAATAAACGTCTCCGAACCGGTACATAGTAGCAGGTTGGCAGCTTCGTACCGTGCCTCGCCCGCAGTAATGCCGATGATGCCGTCTGCATCGCGTCCCGTTACGGTAGCTTCTGCCGTCACCATCTCTACTCCGGCCTCTGTCAGGCGTGAACGGATGCCGGCCGTCAGCTTGCGAATAATCTTGCCTTTTCGGGCAATCACCTTGCCGAGGTCGAGTCCATCGGCCGTTCCACTTACTGCATATTTAGATGCCGTAGCCATTTGATGTAGCACTTTGGCTGAGTAGAGTAGTGTCTTGGTCGGTATACATCCTTCGTTGAGGCATACACCACCGAGAGCATTCTTCTCAATTAGGAGGGTTTTCAGGCCACCTTTGGCAGCACGTTCGGCAGCCGTATAACCGGCCGGTCCTCCACCGATGATAGCTAAGTCGTAGCGCATAGTTTATAGATTGTTGCGTTCGATATCCTTAAAGTAGTTGTACGTACCCACTTTCAGCTCCACACAGGCTGCTTCGTCGCAGACGATGATGCTGTGACGATGGAGTTGCAGGGCAGTGATCGTCCACATTTGGCTGACTGCACCTTCCACAGCTTCGCGAAGAGCACGGGCTTTGGTATGTCCATTTACGAGGATCATTACTTCCCGTGCATCCATGACTG
This sequence comes from Porphyromonas gulae, assembly GCF_000765945.1. NCBI lineage: Bacteria > Pseudomonadati > Bacteroidota > Bacteroidia > Bacteroidales > Porphyromonadaceae > Porphyromonas > Porphyromonas gulae. The sequence goes on along the minus strand of NZ_JRAT01000012.1, from coordinate 22,700 downwards.
TTCCCACACCGACGGTAAGAGCACGCTTGGGTACAAGGTTCGTATCATTGTCGAAGAAACGACTGTTAGCCAGTACCGTGTCCGTGGTTAGCGTCTTGATACGCGTGCGGGAGGTGAGAGAAGACCCCGGCTCATTGAAAGCAATATGTCCGTCAGGCCCTATCCCACCGATAAAGAGGTCTATGCCTCCGGTAGCCTCGATAGCTCTCTCGTATGCATCGCACTCGGCCGTCAGGTCAGGGGCATTGCCATTGAGAATATGGATGTTCTGAGGCAGGATGTCGATATGGTCGAACAAATGCCGGTGCATGAATGAATGATAGCTCTCCGGATGCTCTGTAGCAAGGCCTACGTATTCATCCATATTGAAGGTGATTACGTGGCGGAAAGATATGCGCCCTTCTTTACATGCTTTGACCAGCTCTCTATACATCCCTATCGGTGAAGAACCTGTCGGTAGACCGAGCACAAACGGTTTCTCAGCTGTAGGAGCTGCTTTACGGATACGCTCGATGACGTAGTCGGCTGCCCATTTGGAGAGCTTGTCGTAATCCGGCTCTATGATTAATCTCATTGTAAGATTGGGTTAGTCCAGTAGTGGGTATGATATATTACTGACGATCGGTTTTGAGTCGTTCGGCTATTTTGTTGCCGAGCTCCCAACCCTTCTCGTACAGTTCGTCTGTGGTAGACATTTTTTGTTCCAAAGGTTCGCCTATCATTTCCCAGCCCATTTCTTCTGCAAAGGGAACTATCTTCTTCACTGCCTGACCGGCCCATGTGAATGAACCGAATACGCTCAGATAGCGATCCTTTATCTCACGAAGGCGGATCATCTCCATGATGTTTTTGATCGGAGAGAAGATCTCATTGCTGTATGTGGGGCTACCGATTATCACAGCCTTGTACTTGAAGATGTCGCGCAGGATGTTCGATGCGGGACTGAAAGCTACATTGTGGCACACAACGTTGCGGATACCACCGGCGGCGATGCCCTGTGCGATCGTATCTGCCAATACTTCCGTATTGCCGTACATAGTGCCGTAGAGAATCACTGCACCTTCCTCGGCTTCGTAGCGGCTCATTCGATCGTATAGGTCGAAGGCTTCAGAGAAGTGTGCCGGTGTCCAAACGGGGCCGTGCGTAGAGCATATATATTGAACAGGCAGATTGGCTTCCTTGAACTTGGTGAGTACTTTTTGTACAAAGCTACCGTACTTACCTACGATACAAGCGTAGTAGCGGTACATCTCCTCCCAGCGGAAAGAAAGATCCATATCCTTGTCGAATATATGTCCATCCAGTGTACCGAACGTACCGAAAGCATCGGCCGAGAACAAGACTTGTTGGGTAGGCAGGTAGGTGAACATTACTTCCGGCCAGTGTACCATCGGAGCGAAAATGAAAGTAAGTTCGTTTTTACCGAGAGAGATCTTGTCGCCTTCCTTCACTTCCAGCAGTCCTTCCGTAATGTGGTGGTAACCTTCGAGCATGCCGTGAGTCTTCTTGTTACCCACGATTTGCATATTGGGGTAGCGTTGGCGCAGCAGACCTATCGAGCCACTGTGGTCCGGTTCCATATGATCAACGATAAGATAGTCGATGGGGCGTCCTTTGAGGACGGTGTCCAATTTCTTGAAGAAAATCTCCGAGTAGCATACATCTACTGTATCGATGAGAGCTACTTTTTCGTCTACAACGAGATACGAGTTGTACGACACGCCATATGGCAACGGCCACATATTCTCGAAGAGACTCTTCGAGCGGTCGTTTACGCCCACGTAATAAACGGAGTCTGTTACTTGAGGAACCTGATACATCATATTTCTTGGATACTTTTATAATTATTTGTTGTTATGATAATTTCTGCATAATCGGATTCTTTACGGCATGGATGATAAGCCAAATGCCTGCAAGAACGAATGGTATGCTGAGCAGCTGTCCCATATTCAGGCCGACTGATTCGATAAGCTTGAGCTCCCATGGCTCCTGAACGATCTTGATGTGCTCGATGATCAAGCGAGAGAGGAAGATGCCCGTGAGGAAAACTCCCACTATCAGCCCGGAGTAGCGTCGGGCGGCATCGCGCTTCCAGTATAGCCACATACAGAGAGCGAAGACTGCCAAATAGCACAAGGCTTCGTATATCTGAGTAGGATGACATCCCATATCCATATTCGGCACCAATCGGCGATACTCTTCCGAGCGAATAAAGCGGAAGCCCCAGGGCAATGTCGTCGGGCGGCCGAAAATCTCACTATTGGTCAGATTGCCCAGACGAATCATGGCAGCGACGATACCTGTAGGCACCGCCAAGCGGTCTAAAACCCACAGGATGGACTTGCGCGTTACTCTGCGCGAATACAGCCAGCAGGCTATTATGATCCCGATGGTACCTCCATGGCTGGCCAAGCCACCCTCCCAAGTGACGAATATCTTGGCCGGATTGGCCAGATAGTATGCCGGGTCATAGAATAGGACATGCCCCAGACGTGCTCCAACGATAGTACCTACAAAGACATAGACGGCCAGAGACTCGAACCATTTGGGATCCAGCTTCTCGTGTTCCCACATTTTTTTCTCTATCCAAGGGCCCAAAATGATCAACCCCAATGCAAAGAGCAAGCCGTACCAGACAACGGGGTGGCCGAAAAGGGTAAATAGGACCGGATCGAAATCCCATGTGATGAATGCAGGTAGTGTCATAATGTTCCGATTAGCCGTTTAGTTGAGTAGTATTTTTCTTAGCAAAGTTGCCCTATCCAGTACTCCCTGTCTCCGGGAAGAAGGTCTATGACGGGGATTTCCTGTAGGGTGTAAGCTCCGGGGTGTTGGCGCATGGCTGCCCGAGCTGCACAGACCAGTGCTTGTCCGGTCAATGCCGGATTGTTGATCTCCATATCGAATGACATCCGCTGGTTTTGCGTAGAACCGCTCACGCCCTTACGCACCATGTGGACGCCATGCCCCATATCGATGAGGGCATCCACATCATCTACCTGTATCACGTGGGTCTCGTCGTGAGCGAAGTACTCATCTGCTTTGATGGCAGCCGATATCTCCTCCAAGTTGTGTCCCGGAAGCAGTTCTACGTAAACCATGCGGCGATGCACACCCGTTCCGAGTGGAATGGTCATCGAAAGTGCGGCCTTCACGCCGTCTATGGCCTTCACGGCTACAGTATGTCCCATACTCATACCGGGACCGAAGTTGGTGTAGGTGATTCCTTTGGGGACGATAGCCTGCATCAGCGTACGCACCACAGAGTCGCTGCCCGGATCCCAGCCGGAAGCGATGACGGCTGCCGCTCCGCTTTCTCTGGCAGCATTTCCCAGTGATTGGCGCAAGGCCAAAATGTTGCCGTGAATATCGAAGCTATCGGCCGTGCATATTCCTTTTTTCAATATCTCTAAGGCTGTTCGCTCTACTTCCCGACTTGGTGAACATATCAATGCTACATCGACTGCTTCGAGTTGTTCGATGTCCGATACTACGGGGAAAGGTCGAAGCTCGGAGGGAACTTCGGTCGGATTGCGGCGTACGATGCCTGCTATTTCAAAATCAGGGGCTTCATTAAGAGCTTGCAGGGCATAACGACCGATATTGCCGTAGCCTATGATGGCCGCCCGAATCTTTTTGTTGTCTGTCATTTGTCGAATCTGGGGATAGGTGTTTCGCCCCCTTCTCTTATTTGAGTAGTTTGCCTTTCTCTCTGAAGCCTTTGACCACGGCATCGAGCAGACCGTTTACGAACGTTCCGCTCTTCGGGGTACTGAACAGCTTGGAGAGGTCGATGTATTCATTGATTGTTACCAAAGCCGGAATATTCGGGAAGTTGAGCAACTCGGCAATGGCCAGTTGCATGATCAGCATATCCATGTCCGCTATGCGATCCACTTCCCAGTTGATCAGATTTTCACGGATGATACGGCGATATTCCTCTCCGTTGATGATGGCATTGCGCAGTAGGGTGGTGCCGAATACGGCATCGTCTTTCTCCTTATACGCAGGAAGCAGGATAGCCGATGGATCGGTATCTTGGTCGATCCGTCGGATCGTCTTGAGGACGAACTCCTTCACGATTTCGATAGGTGCATTTTCCTGTCGGATCGTTTGGTAGTTGCCATCGGCAACTGCCTGCCGTACCGACTGTTCCACCTCTTCTATGTCGGGAGTCTCCTCTGTCTCGATTTTCTCGATAAGTTGTATTTGATTGTCCCAGAAGATACTATGCTCTTCCATTACTTCTGCCAGCTCTTCGTCGGGAAGGACGATGTCGCGCATCAGCTCATTCCAGAACGAACGGTCGGCTTCGAAGTCGTCGTTGGCATCGGAACCCATGTAGCGGGCGAAAGTCTCGGACGAATGGATTTTTTTCAGCAGGCGTCGCAGAAAAGCTTCTTCGGAACGCCAGTTAAGAGCGTTCTGTTCGGCTCTTACCCACAAAGGTCTGCAGCTTTCGATCTTTTCGGCAAGCCGGTTCTGTACCATGCGCAGATTGGGGTTTTTGTCCTTCTCTGTCGCTAAACGCTTGTTCTTATTGGCTTCGAGGATTTCCGCATGCAGTCTTGTCAGTTCCGGAACTAAGAGGAGGTAGTATAGGTATAGGTCGTATGTCCGCTCCAGACTGTTGAGCAACTCTTTTTCGGCAGATTGTATTTCAGCATCATCTCGATGGTAATACACATATGCTTGTTGCAAAACTCGGGATCGGACAAGTGCTCGATTGATCATTCTTATAATCCTTGAAAAGTAATGTCTGGCAAAGGTAATCAGACGTACTCAAACCCACAACATATTGGCTTTCGGCTTGAAAAAGGCGATGGGACTCATCTCCGAAGCATGATTGTCGTATCAGATCCATCTAACGTTCATGGCAGGGTAGGGATCTGGCATTTTCTCTTCTTTATGTCTAACTTTTATAAGACCATAGTATCCTCTCGCATGAGACCATAGTATCCTCTCACATGAGACAATAATATCCTCTCGCATGAGACCATAGTATCTTCTCATATGAGACTATAGTATCCTCTCATGTGAGACCATAGTATCCTTTCCCTGCTGGTCATACTTTATTCACGATATGGATCTCACAATGAATATCCGAATACCGTGGATGCAATTGTCCCGGAGATGGGAGGTGGCTCGTTTCGGTCGATGCTGCTGTTCGTCCGAGGAGCTGTTTCGGAGAATACGAACCACAAAAGCAAGAACAGTGGTTCGCGTTCTCCAACAAAAGACGCGCGTAAAACTTTTCGTTTTGGCTCATGAATTTTTCACTTCTCGAACCGAAAGAGAAATTTTCTTGCGCCACGTTTTGTGGCACCTCAATCAATGAGATTGACGAGCATGAATTGGTGCGATGAGGGAAATGACCTTCGCTGAAATGCGATGCGAGGAGTGTGGGCAATGCCGCTCTGGCTACTGCGTCAGATTGAAACGGAAGCTGACGCCGAAATTGCTATTCGTGATAGGGAAGGAAGCCGAGCTGACAAGCGGATGGTTCATATCCCAATCGTAATAGGCGCGTAGGGTAAGCATACGGCTGATGTCGTAGTCCGCACTGACGTTGATCTTGTGGCTGATATTGCCATTCGTAGCTTGTGTGTAAGCATCTTGGATCTTGCGAATCAGGGTCAGTGTACGGCTGTAAGCATAGTTCACTCGGACGGTCAGCGCGCCTCCGGTACGCGGAGTTGCAGTCTCATTGTTGTTTCGTCCGCCTTTGGCCTTTCTTGCAGGTCTTGTCCGTTGCAGGCCGATGAGTTTGGCAAAATTATCTGCCTTATAGCTCATCCCTACGGTTATCTGATCTTCGTTCGACTCCACGAGCTGATAAGCCGATAGATTCAGATTCAGACGGCGAGTCTTTCTGTAGTCCGTATTGATCCCCAACCCACTCATAAACGTAACTTCCACACCGAGGAGGGGAGCAAAACTATCTTCGAGACGGACAAATGGAATATCGAAAGGCATGGATGCAACGGGGGTCAGCGTCGTGGGATCCGATGAGTCTTGGATAAAACCCAGATTGCTACCATCGGCCAAACCCACCCAACCGAGGTAAGAGCTATAGCTATCAACGTTGTATATACCACGGTAAGCATGGTTGATACGCACATTTCGGAAGTACTTCTTGAGCAGTTCGGTTTTGCTCAAGCCCGTGTAGCTGACATTCCAGTTGGGGAGAATGGAAGACAATGAGGGGAATGCCGACAGGCCGATTTTTCCCACCGACCTCTGGGTATAAGCACTGAGGAAAGCCGGAATAAGCACGTCGGCCGAGTTGAGGGATACGGCACTGTTTTCCAGAGAAACCGGCTGACCGGCCAGACTGCTTCCTTCCATGAATCCGGAAGAGGGATAAGTGGCTCCATGATATTGGGCCATGATACGCCCTGCGATTATCTCCCGATTTCGCAGGAACTCATTGAAGGCCTCCGAGGCATAGCCCGTTGCTCCGGACGAACTGCTGAACATGCCTTTCAGTCCGATGGTCGTCATCACGAAGTTACCTCCATAAGTGCGCGGCATACCGGCATAGACGTATTGGGTCTGCGTTTGTCGGGTATCGGTTCTGTTGGCTGTGAGGTTGATGCGCAGCTCGCGAATCGGTTCGAGCGTCATCTTGATCTCGAACGAATTGCTCTCCGAGTAGACAGAGGGTGATACGTTTTGCTGCCCACCGATAAGCCAACCTTTCTGCGCAGCTTTGTCCACGAAATCTTCTCCGGTAAGGCCGAAAGCAAAGTCCCATCCCGGTGCCAAAACGCCATCCACAGAGCCTTGTCCGCCGGCAGCTTTGATATTGGGCAAGAATCCGGGCAGATGCAGGCCGGACGATTGCCGGTAGTTAAGGTTGATGCTCTTGAGCATCATCAGGGCGTATACCATCCTTTCGCCTATCGCACCGAATGCAGGAGTGGAACTGCTCTGCCTCGGGGGGGCTACCGTTACATTGATCTCTATGCTGTCATTGTTCAGAATTACGATTGTATTCTTATCCTTGATTTTTGTCTTCAGCGGATACATCTTGCCATCCGGGCCGAGGGCGGACACTCTCACTTTCTTGGAAGCAAAGGTGTGCGTCAGCGTTACCGTAGAATCGGGGAGCAACCGGATTTTCTTGGTCAATGGCTGAGCTGCTTTTTTTACAGGATCCTTTTTGTCCGGATTCGTGATATGCTGCTCTATTCTCTTGAGGAAAGCGGATTTGCGATACAGCGATGTCAGATTGAGTTGCAGGGGAAGTTCCAGCGTCGCCTGATTGCGGATCGTATTCCCGATGATCTGTTCGGTGGAGGTTTTGGCTCCACGATCCCAGTTATACACGGCATTATAGGTCAATGAACCGTTCACCCAATTCAAGGCGGATATTTGGGTTGTAGGCAGGGTATACGATACATTGAATGTTTGGTCGTATGCGATAGGAGTTCCCAATTCGGCAATACTGCGACGAACGGAGTCGCGCCATATCTTATACTCATCGGGAGCGAGCTTTTTGTTCACTTGTACATGCGGCTCTTCGATACGTGCATTGGTCCCGCTGCGGAAGTTGATCCTCAGACTATTGATCGGATTCCAGTTGACAGCTATGGCACGATCCCAAACGAAATTCTGCATGAACGTCACGGGTAGCTTTTCGGCCTGACCCACTCCATAACTGAAGTTGCGCACCTGTTCCTCCGAATAGGAACGGATCATATTGGTCTGGAAGGTGATCTTCGCCGGGAGCGGATTGATGGCAAAACCTTTCAGATAGGTTCCGGCCTTTTTGATTTTGGCAAACGGCTTGATCGGTTTGAGCAGAGGCGAATAATCATATACCATCCCGGCACTCCAGTTCAAATTCGTATTGTACTCCATGTCGGGATTGTGTCGTTCGCTTTTATTATAGGAGTAATTGAACGAGAAGTTCGCCGGATCGTAAGGCATCGGGTGTTTGCTCTTGACATTGACTCTGATATTGTTCAGTGCCAAACTGTGCGTTGTCATACGGTTTTCGCTTAGCCTCCTCAGAGAGTCGCGAGAATTTTTGTCGGGCAGAGCGTCCAAAGCATCTTTCAGAAGGATGTCTTGATCATAGGGATTGTATTGTGGAGATATTTTCTCATCCGATACCGAGTAATAGAAAGGTATGCTGATCTGAGCCTTTTCGGGGAAGAACTTGCCAAGTTCCAAATTGGTGGAAAAGTTGAGTGTGCGCGTATCTTCTATGGCCCGCTGCGTGAGAGACTCGTCCAAAGCACCGAATCCGGCGGTTATCATCTGTCCGCGCATATTCACCGATCCCAAGTCGCTAAGCTGCATATTGATGGTGGTATTGGCAGCCCATCCGCCTTTCTCATCGTAGTCCGTGAGCCTGAGTTCATTGACCCATATCTCGGCACTCTTGATGTCAGTACTGTTATTGCGAATACCGATCATGATAGTCTTGACTTCACTCAGTGTCGGATTTCCCATAACGCTAACGGTATTGCCGGTGTTTTCGGGGTCGGGTTCGGAGAAAAGGCGATAGAAGTCAGCGGCAGGATTGCCTGCGGCTTTCTCCCTGTTGCGTTTCGTCTTAATATCGGTGAGGGCAGACAGTTTGAAGTCGAACATATTCTCCTTAGGCCAAACAGTTTCCCTGTCGTTCTCGCTATTGGTCGAATAGGTACCGAAAGGAGTCAGGCGCAACGGTATGGAGTATTCGTAATAATTGTTCCGGTAATCCGTCCCTAACCGGATGAAGACGGACAGATCTCCATTGCCTGTATGCGTGGCGTCTTCATCCTGAAGGCGTTCGGCATGCGTAAACATCTGCAAACGCTTATAACGCCGCAGATCATAGCCCGTATTCTTATATACGGCACGTGCATCGCCCGGTGCCAGTGTTCGGACTTTCAGGCTCATGGACTGCTCGTTCTGCTGCGTGCTCTGTGCTTGCTGGGGATCGAGCGAACGCAATACGCCCGGAGGGAGCACATAGTTCACAGGCTTACGGTCACCATTCTCCTCTATGTTTACGGTACTTACTTCCAGTTTTGCATTCGAGATCGGTGTCAGGTTGGCCGGATGCAGTTCGCGTTCGTACTGTCGCCAATCGCCACGCACCAATTTGAAAGTCCCGAATCGTAGAATGACCTCTTCAGAAAAGTTCGTCAAGTAGACACGCATGAAGCGGATGGTCTTGAAATCCGTAATGCCTCCGATCTTTCTCTCGAACTCCCGTACCGGGACTTTGAACTGATACCAGGTTATAGTCTCCTTTTTGCCGTTGCGCAGCTCTACCTCCTTGGTACGAGAATCGACAATATAGTTTTGCCCCACAACCATTTTAGAGGGATGCAGCTCCACACGGTACTGGAAATACTTCTCTATCTCGTTGAGCGTATTGTCCTGATTGATGTCTTCCACATCGGGTACCAAGCGGCTGGATACGTTGTATCCGGTAATATCGTTGGTGGCTTCGGCCGAGTTGCCTTCTACTCCGTTGTATTGCTTATAACGATCGAGGATCGACTTGCGTGCGTCATCGTAATCGGCCCCCCGATAGTGGTGAAAGTTGTCCCCACCCGGATCGTTGATCGGGCTGAATGGATCTGCACTCCATTGACCCAGAACATCGGGAGATACGATAGACGTCAGACGGGATATATACTCGGCATATGCCAGGAATTCTTTTTCCTCCTCCGTCGTAAGCCCGTTGAAGCCGACATCCTGTTTCGGACGTGCTCCGGCTGTATTGTCGAAAGCATAGCCCGTTCCCTGACGCTTCGGCACCTTACCCCATACTGTGGTCTCTATGGCAGCGGGATCATCGTTGATGGGCATACCGTTCTCGAAAAACTTCTTTTCGTCTTTCAGAACTTCCTCGGATATTTCACCCAAGTTGATATACATTGACCCTCCCTTGGCAGTTTCTTTGTTGTAGATGAAAGGATCGAGAAGCCAAAACTCTACGTACTCGATATTGGATGCTTCGAAGTCGCTCTGATCTATCTTGCGCATGATACCGCCCCAGTTGGATTGAGGATTAGCCAAACGACCGTCCGACTGCATATCCACCGTATTGAGGTTGTATGGGCCACGCTCAGACGGATAATAGGACATCAGCAGCGTGTGCAGATAGCTATTCATATTGTACGTCTGATCGCGATAAGGGAAAAGCTCGGAGGTCTTCACTTCGCGGACATAATGGTTGGAGAGCTGTTCGAGGTCATTCTTCAAGTGGGCGGGCATACCTGCGGAATTCTCTCTTGTGAATATCGGATCAATGTAGAACCACGATAGTTTGGCTCTATGCTTGCCATAGTCAATATCGTTCGTCAATGATGCTTCCGGGAAAAACACCGGCCCTGCTCCATCTTGAAACGGAGTACTGGAGAGCATCCACGAATACGGATTCATCAGGTCGATATAGCTCTGCGAACTTTCGAAGTCGTCCAGATAGCTATTGCCTTGGGCATATTTACTTTGATAATGTCCGGGGATCAAATGAGCAAACTCAGCGTTTATCGTGATCTCACTGGGTTTTGTCAGCTCCACGAAAGGCAAAAGATCGAGTGCATTCGTCAGCCATTGAGCTTGAGTGCGGTAGTTCAGGTTAAGTCCCCAAAGCGTATTCTTGAGCGACTCGTCTCCAATCACGGATTTGGTTGTCAGTGGCATTTCGCTCAGGTGCATGAAGGTACCGCCGAGGGTGAAGTCTTTGGAAAAGTTGTAGTTCAGATCTATACCGAACATCGTTTTGCGCTGCATATTCATCAGCCCTCGGTTCTCCAGCGACACATTGATGGGAGTTCCCGAAGAGAGAATCGCTTCATTGATGATCGATACGTTGCCGGAGAGGTAGTCTACCGTATAATCCACATTCTCCGTCAGCTTGACACCGCCGGCCGTCACTACGACGGATCCGGGCGTTACGTTGATAGCCCCCAAAGAAATATCTCCACCCGAAGAAGCTTTGTATTCGCCTCTGAAGATAAATTTGTTTTTCTCTGCTACTTGCTGCGCAGCCACTGCCGTCGTATCGTACAGCTCTTGGAAGCAGTACTTTTTCGCCAATACAGGATCGCCAAACGCATCGGCAAGAGTCTTTCCGAATGGCTCCACGGTAGGAAGGATCACAACTCCTTTTTGAGGAAGGATCGTATAGCCATCGACAAAGTCATATGTGCCGTCGGGGTAAGGTTCTTGCTTGGCGTCCAGTCTATCCATGCCCAACACGCGCAGAAGCAGCTGTCCCTTGATCTTGCCTTCGCTGATATATGGCTGGTAGACGCCTGCGCTATCACTCTGGTAGAAAACATTCAGCTTGAACTTCTCTTTCTGCACATTATAAACACCGCCTCCCAACTGATAGGCATTCTTCATCATGAAGTGCCAATACGGCGAGGTCGAACTCATCGCCGTTCCTTTGAGCAGCTTAACGTAGAGGTTCTCCGTGGAATTGTCCGGCCGGTCTGTAGAAAACTCTCCGACCTGATACACCTGACCATTGTACGTATATTCGAATGCTATCCCCAACACCTCATCGGCAGAGAGGCGCATATTCAAACTGATATAGCCGAGAATGCTATTGACTGTGTAGTCCGCAGGGTTCAATAGGCGAGCACTCTCTACTTTTTCGTAGTCTCGCCCTCCTTGCATGATTCCGCCCAACTCCTGCGTTACCTGGTCGATAAAGCGCAAGTTCGGCATCGATAGTAGCATCGGATAGAGCGAATTGGCCTGATTGGCCGGTAGGCCGTTAGTACTCATGGAGGGAGAAACGGATGGCAAAGCTATCTTTTCCGGTTCTCCCAAATCGGTAAAGGCTACTATGTTACGCGTCTGGGTGTTGTCGAAATTGCCTTTCTTGTTGGTTACCCACACTTCCACACGATTGATTTTGACACCTGAGCTGATAAAGGGCAGTGTCTTCATGGCACCATCATAACGATCACGGAAGTAGTGGCCGAAGAAGAAGTGCCGATTCTCATCGTATTGGCCTGCCGATAATTCGAACGGGGTAGTCTGCGCACCACCTTTCGTGCTGACCCTCTTGGTCTCAGCTTCCTGCTGACTGACCACCATATCCACGTCCAATTTGCCGAACTGCATCTTCGTGTGTATCCCGAACAGGCTCGCTCCACCTCGAATCAGAGTGTTGCGCGTATTCATGGATACATTGCCGGCTTCGATCAGCTTGATGATGTCGTCTTCCTCTCCTTCGAAAGCCAACTTCAGCTTCTTTGCATCGAAGTCGAACGTACTCTCCGTATTATAGTTCATCCCGAAGTTGAGCTTCGTACCCACTGAAGCCTGCACGTTGGTCTGGATCTTTTCGCTGAAGTCGAAATAGGAATGCTTGCGTGCATTTTCGGGCAGAGACGGGTTGTTCGTGGCATTGCTCTTAGCCCCCATGGCCACCTCGGCCGATCCTTGGGTACGGAGTTTGACTCCGCCAGGGCCGAAGAGTTTCTCGGCCGGACCGAGGTCGAATGTCATTTCCAAAGGATTGAACCGCTTCTTTCCCTCCTGTTGAGCTTCAAGTCGTTCTTTTTCCATGAAGTAACGGCGGATGGAATCGCGCTGCATATAGCGCAGGTATTCTTCGGGTGTGAAGGGGATGGGACTGCCCAGAGGTTTATCCCCAAGCTTGGTCACAAGCAGATATGTATTGGTCTTCTCGTCGTAAATAAATTCGGTGCGGATGTTATCCGGAGTCTTCAGGTCGAGTGGATAGTTGCCATCCAGATAGCGGTAGTCTTTGGCTTGGGTCTTCTTGACGGGGAAACGAGTCGTATCGGCCGGAGAGGGAGTTGCATAGTGATTGCCGATAGCTGTCCGGGCAGGTACGGAGCCATTCGCCGGACGCCATGTGGCCAAAGCAAGGCCGGCGATTATGGGCAGTAGAGCTGCAAGTAGCCGAATGGGTTTGTTTTTCTTTTCCATTATCAAGACACCCGTGATCCTTCTTTGTTTGAGAAAAGGCTATAACATTCGTAATGCTCGCTTGATAATATCTTCGACAGCCAAAGACGAATCCTCGGAGAGAATGGACTTGACCGCTTTGCGTATAGCCGGATCGGCAAAGCCAAGCATCTTCAGGGCACTGATGGCCTCTTCTCCCGAAGCTATGGTATTCAGAGCGGCACCGCCTACAGCCGTCCGTGCAGACTGGATCTCGTCAGAGGAGGTTTCCAGCTGGATCTTACCTTTCAGATCCACGATGATACGCTGAGCCGTTTTCAGGCCGATGCCCTTCACCGCTTTCAGCGCATCGGCCTGTCCTGTGGTGATGAGTGCGGCCAGTTCTTGAGGAGCATAGGAGGATAGGATGAGCCGTGCCGTCGTAGGACCGACACCGCTGACGGAAGTCAGTTGGCCGAAGAGTGTGCGTTCTTCTTTCGTAGAAAAGCCATACAATAAATGGGCATCTTCTCGGATCAGTTGTGTGATCCAGATGAGTCCCTCTTTCTTCCCCTGATAGGCAGAATAAGTGGTGAGCGAGACATTCACATCATAACCCACTCCCGCACACTCGATCACGAGGTTCGTTGGCGTCAAACCGACTATTGCTCCCTTGAGATACTCTATCATTGCATGCTACACAGACCGAGGGCTTTATGTGTGGCTTCTTGGATCACTCGGCGAAACATTCCACAAAGTCTCCGGTCAAATTACTTTTACATGACTTTTTTTTCAAAAGCCACATAGTGTTGTTGTTTATACTACAGGAAACTAACGCAAAAGTAGGGAAAATGTTGTATCAAGTCCGTTTGTAGTGGTATAATACGAGGGGTAGAGGCATCTATTTTATTCCTCAAGGATACGCGAGAGCACAATGATATAATGAGTAGCCGAATTCACTGTTGAGGCAATCGAACGGCAGAAAAGAATATTGCTTTTTCTCGCAACGAAAAGTCCGTTAGGCTTGCATCGGATTTGAATGGGGAGATATTGATGCGGTTAGTCTGGGAGAACAAGTTTTCGTTTGGCTGTGATCGTATCTATTCGGATACGATAGATGGCGGTATGGGGCATACCGCTTTCAACGGCCTTATCGAACAAATCCATTTTCTCCGCCGTGTACTTCTCACAGATCAATCGTAAGGCATGCACGCACTCCTTACGATCTTCTACACGAACGACTCGCCCCCTGACTATAGCACTCTCGAATTCGGTGGTGAAAATTCGACTCAGCATAGAGCCGGATAAGGGAGCGCTTCCCTCTTTCAGTGCTTCCAGCGTTTCCGTACCATATACATCGGGTACCTCCACTCGGCCTACAAATACAATGGTGGCCGAAGGCTCATGGGTGAATAATTCGACTTTGTGTCCGGCACGTGCCGAATGGAAGTATAAATTCTCCCCATCGCGTACGATGGAAAGTGGCAAGGTATAGGGCGTATGGTCAGTATCCAAGACCGAAAGGACACCATAGGCTGCCCGATCAATCACTTCCAAACCGAATTCTTGGCTCATTTCTCGATCTTTACGTCGCATGATGAATGCCTAAAACAAGGGTTACACTTTGTATTTTCCAATAGTAAATGCAACACCCTATAAACAAAAACACGCCGAGGGATAATCGTTCGGGGTGTGAAGCCAATCGTTTAAATTCGTGTTGCAATGCATAAACAACTAACCTCGGAGCAAAGGTATACAATTGCCTGCCTACTCAAAGAGAACGTGTCCATCAGGAAGATCGCCGCAATGATCGGCGTTGCACCAAGAAATGAAGGGGGCAGCAAGAAGAGGGCTACTGAAGACCATTACCACGGACAACGGGACCGAATTCTCTAGTTATGAAATCATTGAGAAGGCACTCAAAATACCGGTGTACTTTGCCCACCCCTACTGCTCTACAGATAAACCTCATGTCGAATTATTCAATAAACTCGTAAGACAATACATCCCTAAGAAGATGGATTTCAGGCAAATAAGTCAAGATATGTGTATCAAAATACAACACAAAATTAATCGAAGACCCAGAAAAGGGCTAGGATACCTAACGCCAAGCCAAGTTTTAGGACTAACTTAGATCAACAAGGTTGCGCTGGAAGGGGGAATGTGCCCATGCGAAATTCGATTCCCCATGGTTGGAGGTTTTTGCTATATTTGCCGGCAGACAAAGCACCCAGCAAGAGGATATAGTTCTTCAAAAGAAAACTTATCTGCTTGATATAGAGCAATATTGACAAACAGTTTACGACTAAATGACAACGAATATGCACACTGCTTCATACATCATTCCCTATTTCATCAGGCCGATTTTACCCCATCCGTGTCTGTCATACCACTGCACTATTCGGACTAAACAAGAATATCCCTATGACAAATAAAGAGGAATAAGGCTTCCATAGTCCCCTCAAACATGTAAGGCACCCACTGAGTTCCCTGTAGAATTTGGTGGGTGCCTTTGTTTTATCACCTTCCGAAAAGACCTTTTTCAGCCTGTGATTTATATAGAAATGAGTTTCGATCTATATATAAATGGAAAACGATTTATATACAAATCGCAAACGATCTATATATTTATCGTAAATGATTTGTATATAGATCGTTATCCTCTCTTCTAAAAGTCATGTTTCGACTTGAAAAACCTCTTCTTTTTACCTTTTTGACTTCAAAAACCACGTTCATTCAGATGCTTATTTAGAATCATTCCAAACTCATCTTCGTTGTTGAAAACTTTTTTCGTGTGTGTTTTCAGTACAGTAAACATGCTGAGAAAGGAGAGACACGTCCTCCGGACAGCGATACGATTCTTATATCGCTCATCAGAAGCAAATGGTATGTGTTGCTCTCTGTGCTGAACTTTCAATTCAGTCTCGTTATGCCCGCTTTCACTTGGTATCTTGTCGGATTTGGTCTTGATCTCGAAATCGGGAAAACCGGATAGATACAGTGCTCAAGAAAGTAAATAAGTACCTTTGCGTGCAGTGAAGCAGTATACCAACTCTAAGTCGTAATGCCATGGATAGGCTGACAAAAGAACAACGCCACAGAAATATGTCTCTGAACAAAGGAAAAGGTACTAAACTGGAAATTTTGTTTGGCAAGCTGTTGTGGAATGCCGGAATCAGGTACCGAAAAAATGATAAGGAGATTTTTGGAAAACCGGACTTCGTGATTAGAAAGATGTATTACTTTGAAAACTTTCACAATAATATATTCGCATTATGAACAATTGGACTAGAGAAGAAACGATTATTGCATTCAATTTATATTGTAAGATAGATATTAGAAATAGCCATAAAAACCATCCCCTAATAATAAAATATGCTAAATTATTAGGGCGTACTCCGAGTGCTTTAAATATGAAGATTGGCAACATTGCACGGTTAGATCCCGATTTAAAACAAAAAGGAATTTCAGGTTTAACACATGGCGCAAAATCAGAACAGTTAGTTTGGGATGAGTTTTATGGAAACCCAGATCTGCTTGCATATGAAAGTGAGAAACTAATCGCTATCTATTCTCAAAAGAGCATTGAAGAGTCCACTGGAATTGAAATGATGGATTTACCGAATGGAAAAGAAAGAGAAGCTATTGTAAAGCAAAGAGTCAACCAATCTTTTTTTCGTTCCACAGTACTAAATGCTTATGATTATCATTGTTGTATATCAGGGATTAGTATACCGACTTTGTTGGAAGCATGTCATATTATAGGATGGTCAGAAGATAGTTCGATTAGAACAAATCCACAAAATGGGCTTTGTATGAACCCCCTATTTCACAAGGCTTTTGACAATTTGCTCGTAACTATAACTCCAGATATGATTATTGTTATTTCAGAGGAAATGATTACAAAGGTTGCAAAAGCTTCTTTCCAAGATTATTTACGAGGACTGAACGGAAGGCAGATTATGCTGCCAAATAAGTTTATGCCTCGTAAAGATTTCCTCAATATCCATTATGAAAGATTCAAAAAAAGATAACCTTATGAATTCAGAATACATTAATCAAATTTTATTTTTACTTCAGAGGGAGAACAAGATTCAAGATTTTTTTTATCCTATTATCATGATCCTTCGGGAAGACAAGGATGGAGATATTAAATACAGCTTACAAGATAGAGATGTTGTCATACAGACACCGACTGCCAAAGAGCTTTTGCGAGTAGCTGCATCAACATTTTTGGTAGAGGCAGAGAAGTTGCTTAAAGCGATAAACGAAAACAATGGCGCATTTGCTGTTCCCTACATAGAAACATTCATGAATGGTATTTATTGCCATTCATTGAAAGCCAAATCATCAGATAAAACCGATATCAGAATCATTCTGCATGATCGTAGAACAAAGATGAACTCTGAGATGGGATTTAGCATCAAATCTCAATTAGGCAGTAACTCTACATTGTTGAATGCGAGCAAAGCCACCAACTTCAATTTCAAAATAAAAGGTGCAAAATTTTCAAACCAAGACATCTGTGAAATAAATTCGTTGGGTTCCAAGAAAGACAAAGTGATTAAGCGTGTAAATGCGATTAAAAAGAAAGGAGCTACATTGGTATTTGACAAAGTCGATAACCGTATATTCCGCAATAATCTCATTATGTTGGATGGAGATTTGCCCATGATCATAGCCAATTTGCTATTGGAACAGTTTAATAGCGGCATCTCGACCTTGAAAGAATTGGCAGAGAAACTTTCTGAGGTTAATCCATTGAATTATGATATAACCCAATCATCGCCTTTCTATACTTATAAAATCAAACATCTTTTAACCTCTGCCGCATTGGGTATGATGCCGGCTACTCCATGGAGTGGCATATATGATGCAAATGGCGGATATTTGGTCGTAAAGAAAGATGGTGAAATACTTTGCTATCATTTCTATGATCGTAATAGATTTGAAGATTACTTATTTTCAAATACTTATTTGGAGCGATCGAGTACCACTCGTCATGAGTACGCATCAATAATTAAAGAAGTTGATGGAAGTCTTTCATTTAAGCTCAATTTCCAAATCAGATTGAAATAAGAGGACAAAAAGCAGTCAATTCAATCATTTGACCCCTGCTTATTTATCTTTTATGTCATTGGCCAATACGACAGTGGAATCTGTCACAAATAGTAACTTGAAAGCCGATGATATAAAGCATGAAAGAAAAAAATTACGCATTTTTTACAGATACGGCAGGAACGTAATCCAAAAAAATCGTGTATATTTGTGCCCGCTAAGCCTGCCGAGCAGGTGCGGTATGCGGCTGTGGTGTAATTGGTAGCCACGCCAGACTTAGGATCTGGTGCTTCACGGCGTGCGAGTTCGAGTCTCGCCAGCCGCACCCAAAAAGAAGAGAGTGTGTCAGTAAATCGCTATTTCGAAGCGATTTAAACACACTCTCTTCCTGTTTTATTGGAGATATTACAAAGAATAAAGGTCCGTGTTCAGGCCGGAAGGGATGCTATATATCCACGCATGGCCGAGAAAACAGCGCGGAAATAGCTTTTGAAAGATTGGGAAATCGTCTTTAGGGGATCAGCAATGAACCATCGCCATAGCTCAGGAAGCGATAGCCCGATTCGAGGGCATGGTGGTAAACAGCCTTCCAATCCTCTCCGATGAAAGCAGAGACAAGCAGCAAGAGGGTACTGCGCGGTTGATGAAAATTGGTAATCATGGCATCGACCATCCGATAGCGATAGCCCGGAGCAATAAGAATCTCGGTCGGAAAAATCAGCGTTTCGACTCCTTGCTCGTCCATCCAATCGAGTATTATGCGGATGGTCTCACTACGAGACAGGGTTGCATCTTCATTCTCATAGGCTTCCCACTGATTGACCTTTAAGGACTCTTGCGGTGTATGCGGTCCGATCGAGAGGCTTCTCCCCAGCCAATAGAGGCTTTCGAGTGTTCGTACGGAGGTTGTTCCGACAGCAACGATGCTACCCTGCCAATCACGCAGGGCTTCCAGCGATGAACGTTCGATGACTATCAGCTCGCGGTGCATCCGGTGTTCACCGATAGTCTCGCTTTTGACGGGACGGAAAGTGCCGGCTCCGACATGCAGGGTAACATCCACAACCGGAGTGCCTTGAGCTCTTAGCCGTTCGAACTCCTCCTCCGTGAAATGCAGCCCGGCCGTAGGTGCTGCCACCGAACCCTGATTTTTGGCATAGACGGTTTGGTAGGTTTCCAAGTCCTCCTCTTCGGTATCCCGATTGAGATAGGGGGGAATAGGGAGGATACCGGCCATTTCGAGGATTTCGCCAAAGGTGTAGTGATCATTTTCCCAGCTGAAACGGATATATCCATCTGCCGCAGGATCGTGAGAGGCTGTCAATAAGATGCTATCGCCATGCGGAGAAGAGATCTCCATCTGCAAGTCGCCTGACCGCCATCTTTTGGCATTGCCTACCATACAGTGCCAGACGCAGGAGCCACGAGCTGTGAGCGAGAGTTCGTACTGTGCAGGGCTGACAGGTTCGAGGCAGAATACCTCGATGGTCGCTCCCGTGGACTTGCGAAAAAGCAAACGGGCACGAATGACACGGGTATTATTCCTGACCAGCATACTGCCCGATGGCAGTACTTCCGATAATTGGGAGAATACGGCATCTTTTATCTCACCCTTGTCATAAACGAGCAGTTTACAAGCATCGCGCTGTGGCAAAGCATGTTTGGCAATCCGTTCTTCGGGCAGGGGATAGTCGTAGTCGGCAATGGAAATATCCGTGGTTGTAATCATCGTGGTATGATATTTTGCGCGGCAAAATTAGCAAATACTACGGCCGAACATTCTCTTTTCCCAATGGTTAAGTCGGTTCTTACATATCACAGATCGTTTACCTTTGTCACTGTATGAACTACAGACGATCAAGAACCATGCTGACGATCCGAAACTTCCTCCTCTATTGCTGTCTGTCGCTGATAGCATTTGCTGCCGATGCACAAAGCTCTGTCTCTTCGGGTAGACGACTGACAGAATATGTCAATCCCTTTATCGGAACGGCCAATTACGGCACCACGAATCCGGGAGCAGTATTGCCCAATGGGTTGATGAGCGTTACCCCTTTCAATGTCAGCGGATCGACAAAGAATCGCTTCGACAAAGATTCGCGTTGGTGGAGTGCACCTTATTCGGCCGACAATAGTTACTGCATCGGTTTCAGCCATGTGAATCTGAGTGGAGTAGGCTGTCCCGAACTGAGCGGAATGCTGCTGATGGCCACTTCCGGTACGTTCGATCCTGACTACCGCCACTACGGCTCTTCGCTTAGCCGAGAATATGCCCGACCGGGAGAATACAAGGCGGTGCTGGACAAATACGGTATAGATGCAGCCGTGACCGTAACCGAGCGGACTGCTTTGACCGAATTTGCTTTTCCCGAAGGAGAAGGCCATATCCTGCTGAATCTGGGACAGGCCCTAAGCAATGAATCGGGAGCCTCTGTTCGATTCTTAAACGACTCTACGGTGGTCGGCAGCAGGATGATGGGGACGTTTTGCTACAATCCGCAGGCGGTTTTTCGTCAGTATTTCGTCTTTCAGGTGAGTCGGCGACCGATCTCTGCCGGCTATTGGAAGAAGCAGCCGCCTATGACGGTGGAAGCCCAATGGAATTCGACAGCAGGAAAATATAAGCTGTACGATGGCTACAGGCGTGAGATGAGCGGCGATGACATCGGTGTCCGATTCTCGTTCAACTGCGATCAGGGGGAAAAGATCTATGTACGATCGGCTGTTTCATTCGTCAGCGAAGCCAATGCGCTCTATAATCTGGAAGCGGAACAAGGGGAGGTATTCAAAAATGCCGGAGGGAATCCGGCCAAGGCTTTCTCCGCTATACGCTCCCGTGCCATAGAACATTGGGAGGAAGTCCTCGGTACGGTGAAAGTGGAAGGAGGTACACCGGACGAAAGGACGATATTCTATACCGCCCTCTATCACCTGCTGATACATCCGAATATCCTACAGGATGCCAATGGGGAATATCCTATGATGGGCAGTGGCAAAACGGGTATTACGGATCATGACCGCTATACCGTATTTTCACTTTGGGACACGTACCGCAACGTACATCCGCTGCTCTGTCTCCTCTATCCGGAGAAGCAGTTGGACATGGTACGGACACTGATCGATATGTACCGAGAGAGCGGTTGGTTGCCGAGATGGGAGCTGTACGGACAGGAGACCCTGACGATGGAGGGCGACCCCTCGCTTATCGTCATCAATGACACTTGGCAAAGGGGCCTTCGTGCTTTCGATACGGCAACGGCCTATGAAGCCATGAAAAAAAATGCTTCTTCGGCAGGAGCGACCCATCCGATCCGTCCCGACAACGACGACTATCTCACCCTCGGCTTCGTACCGCTTCGCGAACAGTACGACAATTCCGTATCGCATGCGCTGGAATACTATCTGGCCGACTGGAATCTGTCCCGGTTTGCCCACGCACTTGGGCATAAAGAAGACGCAGCTCTATTCGGAAAACGCTCGTTGGGCTACAGACACTATTATAATAAGGAGTATGGTATGCTGCGTCCATTGCTGCCGGATGGATCATTCCTCACTCCTTTCGATCCCAAACAGGGTGAAAACTTCGAGCCTAGTCCCGGTTTCCACGAGGGCAGTGCTTATAACTATGCCTTTTTCGTTCCCCACGATATACAAGGGCTTGCCCGGCTGATGGGAGGAGCAAAGGTTTTTTCGGAAAGGTTGCAGAAAGTCTTCGATGAAGGATATTATGATCCGACCAACGAGCCGGACATGGCCTATCCTTACCTCTTCTCCTATTTCCCCAAGGAAGCATGGCGAACGCAGAAATTGACCCGGGAGTTGATAGACAAACATTTTCGCAATGCTCCTAACGGCTTGCCCGGTAATGACGATGCCGGTACGATGAGTGCTTGGCTTGTCTATTCCATGCTGGGATTCTACCCCGACTGTCCGGGCAGCCCCACCTATACACTGACCTCGCCGGTATTCCCCCGAGTTAGGATTCGGCTCAATCCGCAGTATTATCCTCAGGGGGAGTTGGTCATTACGACCAATACAGAGAATCAACCGACAGATTCCATTTACATCCATACGGTTTCTCTTGGCAATAAAACACTTCCGCATGGAACAAGGCATATCAGCCATGCCGATTTGGTGCGCTGCGGTCACCTCCGTTACGAACTAAGCAATCGTCCTCGATAAAGCCGAAGTTGCTTAGGATTACAAGCATATACCTGAGTTTTTGATACAGAAGGTTGCAACTGCATCCTGAGACTGTTGCATGGGAGTTTCATCAAGCTCTTTTGCTGCAGAGCTGATTCTTAGTGTCTTCGGGAAAGGTCAAACCTTCGGTATATGGACACAGCAAGCAAACAGAAATTTCATCAAGTTTCCATTCTGCACGATGCAGGACGCGATTGTCAGCTGATTCTTGCTCCCTGCATGATGCAGGACGCGATTGTCAGCTGATTCTTGCTTCCTGCACGATGCAGGACGCGATTGTCAGTTGATTCTTGCTTCCTGCACGATGCAGGACGCGATTGTCAGCTGATTCTTGCTCCCTGCACGATGCAGGACGCGATTGTCAGCTGACTCTGCTCCCATCAATACGCTAACTATCAGCTGTTTGCAACTATTTTATAGGACTTTCATTGAAGTCTTTTGCCGCAGAGCTGATTCTTAAGTGTTTTTCAGATTACTTGAGGTTTGCAGAGAGATCGCATGAAGCTCTCCTTTCTTCGTCAAATCAATGCATGTATCTGTCTTGATCGATATGAGGGGGG
>NZ_JRAT01000011.1:0-2255 GCF_000765945.1 Porphyromonas gulae | reverse complement strand
GCCCCTCAGGACGCAACGGTTTCGACATTGTCATCGGTAATCCACCATGGGGTGCAAAGTTGTCCTCCGAGGAGAAAGCCAAGTACAAACAACTATATCAGTCTGCTAAAACAATTAAAGGTGTTCAAAAGGGATCACTTGATACCTATAGTCTCTTTATAGAACTGGGCTACACGCTTCTTGTCCAAGATGGAGTGCTCTCTATGATTACGCCCATTTCTATTACTTCCAGTGATGCATTGTCTGGGCTACATCACATATTACTACATAATTGTGAAGACATCTACATATCTTCCTATGCTGTAAGACCTCAACCTGTCTTTGAGAATGCAGTAGCCAATACCTCTATTGTGTCATTCCGTAAGACCTTGTCGCCTGCTAGAAGAGTATATGCTACAAAAATGCACAGGAAGATTAAAGGAGTTAATTTACAACAACTTATAGATAACCTCTCATTTATGGAGGTTCGTGATCATATACTATATGGGCGTATCCCTAAGGTTAGCACAGAGATAGAATTGTCTATTCTTCGCAAGCTATCACAGCACATAAAGCTTGAGGAGCTTATTCAAGAAGAGGGAAGTCCTATTATATACCGTTTTGCTGGAGGAAGATACTTCAAGGTAGTAACCCCTTATAGCAATAGTTCTTCAGCAGAGCGAACACTACGCCTCTCGGAAGACTACGCTTACCCCTTAGGGGCAATTCTTAGTAGTAATTTATCGTTTTGGTTTTATCAAATCTACTCTGATAACCTAAACTGGAAAAACTATGAACTTTCCGAGTTTAGGGTGCCTAATCTTAGTGAGCAGGCGTGCCGAGATTTAACAGAGCTATATCGTGAGTACTTAGAAGATATAGAGCGTAATGCCAAGACTAGACAGACCTCTGCAGCATCAAGCTATACGATAGATAGCTTTAAGGAGTATAAGATAGGACGCTCTAAGTACTTCATAGATAAGATAGACGACTATATCTGTCCGCTGTATGGACTTAGTACCGAGGAAACAGAGTTTATCAAGAACTACGAGATAGAGTTTCGTCTCGGCGATGATGAGTAATACCTTAGAGAACATCAAGATAGGGCTACCCAATGGTACACCTATGGGGTATGTGGGTAGCCCAATAGTTCCTTTGTTTTTATTCATCGTTCTCAAGCAACCGAATCTCCTCATCCGTCAAGGCATAAAGTTCATAGACGAGTTGATCTAGCTGCTGACTATTAGATAGTTCTTTTGGATTTTGGAGTATCTGCTTTGCAAACATTGAAATTTTTTGAGAAATTCCAGGGTCAATTACACTTGGAATAGGTAATGTCCGAATATTCTCTATCAATATTCGCTGAAATGATTGTTTATCTCTAGTTGTTATTTGATATATGTAATCATATAATTTAGAATTGCATAGGCCTAAATAAAACCAGATATCATCTACTCCCTCTGTCCGCAATGTAAGACAATATACAGACTGCAGCACGATACTCCCATTTAGATCGATAGTTGCGTTTATCCGATTTCCCAACTGACGAATAAGAATCTTTTTTTTGGAATAAGATATCAAAGATTTTTTCACCAATTTTCTGTCGATCCATCTGGTTGGGACACTGATCTGATATCTGTGTACATCTTCACCTGCTAGAATGGGTAAATAGCTGTCGAGTTCATCGCTATTCAAGATAGGACTTTTTCTACCTAACTCTTCTCCTCTCCAAACTTGAAATATATTGTCAAACTTGATAGTTGTCTCTAGTTTTTGCCACAAACTAAGTTGAACTGCTGACGCAGCTATTACTTTACAGTCTTCTCGTTCCAAGATACTAGAAACTTTTAGCTCATAACTTTCTTTTTTCCCAGATAACCAGTTTTCTATATTCGTAGCTTTCGTATACGGAAGCACCCGCTCTTGTTCCGATATTTTCTTTTGAGATACGAATATCAGACTTGCTACTTTAGCAACATCAAATACTTGGTCAAGATGTAGCCAGACTAAGATTTGTGTCTGTTTGAGAAGCACTCTTCTTAGGCTCGCAAAATTTGAGCGTCCGATAAAGGAATCTGGTATTATAAGAGAGTTAATCCCTCTACTACATAGGAGATTGCTCCCCAGCTGAATGAATAGAGAGAAAATGTCAAATTGATTATCCGTATAAGGATACGCCTTTCTGTAAATTCTTTTATATTCTACTGAGATCTCTTTTAACCTAATATACGGTGGATTACCGATGACAATGTCGAAACCGTTGCGTCCTGAGGGGC
>NZ_JRAT01000010.1:0-90636 GCF_000765945.1 Porphyromonas gulae | reverse complement strand
TCTAGGATGGCAAGGCGTTCAAAGTTGCTTAAATGTTTGCCCATAATGGATACTGGTTGCATCCCGCCAACTGTCAACTTTTTTCAGTACACGTCAAACTACTCTAAGGATAATCTATTTTATACAGGGGATTTTAAGGACGATTTTTTACTTGAAAAAGGTGATTTGATAACCCCGCTAACCGAACAAGCTATTGGGCTGCTCGGCTCCACGGCATGGATACCCAAAAGTGGGAAATACATTCAAAGTCAAGATATAGCCAAGATTACTTGCAAAGAGGAACTTCTGAACAAAAAGTTTGCCTATTATCTCATTTCTTCCAACATGGTAAAGCAACAACTAAGTGCAGCAGCTCAGCAGACAAAAATTAGGCATACTTCGCCTGACAAAATCAGAGATTGCACAGTGTGGATACCGTCATTGTCAGAACAGACGCAAATAGGACAACTCTTATTTGATATTGACTGTAAAATGGAAATCAATCGTTCGATAAATCATAATTTACCGATACCTGACCATTCATTAAGAGAGGGAGAAGCTCGTCTCGTAGCTTAGTAAGTTGTTGTATCTCTTCTTGAAGCTTGACTTGTTGATTAAAGATAGGAGAAACTACTACTTCAAATGATTCAGCGACATTAACATCATTAGGGATAGCAATACTACTTTGTTGTAAATGGTCTTGAGTAATGTGTCCCATTGTTGTTTTTCTCGCCTCTGCCATTTTTTTGAACACATCTATATAGTCTAGTAGTTGGAAGTAGTAGAACGACTTAGGAAAGTCATTGGTTGGAGTTACTTTAAAGATATGCTGATTAAGTCCACCGTTACCAAAAGCCCAAAGCATAACTTCCAATGAAGCCGACCATGAAAAGAGGACATCGCCATTGAATACTTTTACTGAATCTGGAATGTTGGCAGTTACTTCTTCCGTGTCGGTGGTGAAACCATCACGCATTTCACGTATCTTGATGACTGGTAAGGCCTTTTCTCCTGTCTTGGGGCGAAACTTCTGGCAAGCCAATCCATTTGTAAACTTGGCAATCTCAAATAGATTTCCACAATGCCACCCCTCTGGTATTTCACGTTTCAATTTCTCATTCCACACCATCTTGCCACCGCTACTCTTGTAGGGCTTGCCGTTTTCATCGGGAAAGTCGAACTGCACGAACCAATAATCGTAGAGCTGCTTCGCCATCACCTCTAAATTATGATTTAGCGAACGATTAAGCCGTAATTTATTTGTGATATTAATAACGAGATTGCCAATATTCTCTTGCTCGTCTGGAGAGAATTTTGGTAACTCATATCTCATTATTTGTTTTTTATCTCCACGAGGCATTTTGCTTCCCTTTGTCCCTTTCATAGTGTAGTCGAAAAAGCCATCTTGTAGCAAGAGAGCGTAAAGAAAAAAACTATTACAGCCATCTTTTGCCCTGAATACTAGTACATCTGAAGAGCAACCTCCTTCTTTGTCAGCAAGCCATATTTTCTTTAGATAAGGGCGTATATTTGCCACTAACACATCACCTTCTTGATAATGTGTCAGCGAACAGGTAACAAGAGGAAGATTTGCTGCCATTGTTCTTCCCTCCTTGTTCGGTAAAATAGAGTCCGTAGTAACATATTCACTTAGCGAAACACTGTTACTACTAATTTTCTCCTCTACGTATGTGGCTATATCTGATAACTTCATTTGGAGCCTACTTTATTGCAAAGATAGTGCTCCAAAGGCAGAAATGCGAAGAAGTCGAGGATAAAAATAGTTAGACTTAGCTGATGTATTTTCGATGCGCCATCTTGACATTTGTCTGATTGACCATGGCATAATTCAAAGTGGTGTCAATCTTGACGTGTCCAAGTAGCCGTTGTACCTGCTCAATAGGCATACCCTTGTCAATAGCCATAGTAGCCAACGTGCGACGGAACTTGTGCGGATGTACTTTGTTTAGTCCTGCACGTTTGCCAAGTTGCCTTAAACGTGTCTCTACTCCTCCTATTGTCAGCCTGTTGTGGGGTAAGGATAGGGATACAAATAAAGCAGGGTTGTTATCTGTTCGACTTTCAAGATAGCGCTTGAGATGTATCTTTGTTCGAGCATTGAAATAAACTTCTCGCTCCTTGTTTCCTTTGCCAAAGACCACGCACTGCCTTTCATGAAAGTCTATATCTTCACGATTCATTTTTACCAATTCCCCCACACGCATACCAGTAGAGGCGAGGAGGTCTATCATCGCCAAATCTCGGATCTCATTACAAGTATCACGGAGCACTTCGATATGTTCATCACTTAAGACTTCCTTTACAAGGCTGTCTGTACGAATTTTATGGATACGACGTACTGGGCTCTTAGAGATATAGTCCTCATCTTCTAGCCAAGCAAAGAAGCTTGAGAAAATACGCCTCAGATTATCTATTGTCACCCTACTTGATCTTCTATTTTCTTGATAACGAGAAAGATAAGAACGTATGTCGTTTGTATCCACATCGTTTATCCGTTTTCGCTCACTGCTTAACAAGGCTTCTATGGATGATTGATAGTAATGTAATGTTTTTTCTGAACAGCCTTCTATTTTCTTGGCGGAAATAAAAGCAGTCAGCAATTCTCCATTGGCTTGTTCTCTTTGGAGTTCTTCACTCTTGGCTGGTGTCATTACCACTTTCTCAAAAGCAGTTTGCAACACTTCTCGCAATTTAGTTTGCTGTTCTATGCCTAAAACATCAGACATATCAGCAAGAATATGCTCTATTGTTTTCTTTTTCATCTAATTGATACTTTGATTATCTACCCATTATAACGAAAAATCAGAGAAAAAGGAAAGATAAATCATAATTTATCGATACCTGTCCATTCATCAGAAGTGGCAGAAGCTCATCGCGCAGCTTAGTTAGTGCATTGGTCTCAATCCTATTACGAATAATCTTATTTAGAATAGAATCTAGTACCTTCTTAGGTTCTTTAGTAGAGGGCACAAGGATAAATAAGCCTTTCAGATCTCTATCTGAAAGATGGCCTACAGTAGAGCCTTTCGCTCGCAGTTCTTTTGCCTTTATGTGAGGTTCAATATCATAACGGGTTTGCATAATAGAAACCGTGGAATTAGCTATTGCTCTAAGTCGGACGCTTCGTTGATTCAGGAATGAGTTATTGTCACTCCAGTAGTTCATGTGAAAATTTCCGTCCATTCCGATCAAAAGATCTTGCTCTTGAAGGCGATATCTTTCGTCTGTTTGTTCGGTGGTATATGCCGATATAGAGTTACTAAGAATGTCTCGTATCCTAACTACAGGTATCTCCGTTTGCTCCTCTACAAATAACTCTGTGGAAAAAGGGAAACCATATTGAACTGACAACTTATCAAAGATACTTTTCACCTCCCACCCCTCTGGTATTTCTCGCTTAAGCCCTTCATTCCACACCATCTTACCACCGCTACTCTTGTAGGGCTTGCCATTTTCGTCGGGGAAGTCAAACTGCACAAACCAGTAATCATAGAGCTGCTTCGCCATCGTCTCTAAATTATGATTTAGAAGAGAGGTGGGGCAGATCTTTGGATAGACTTGCCCCACATCATTACTTTTTCATTAAGTTTTGTAGAATGGCTTCTTGCTCTTGGGAGAGTCGTTGCTGTTGGAGCTGAAGTTCGGCTTGGCGTTCGATGGCGAGTTCGTAGTTCGTGACACGAGAACGGAGCTTGCGGATGCTGTCATCTGAGTTCTCAGCCGAGAAAAGGCTGTCAAGGCTGGCGATGTTTGGCTGTGTATAGCCGAGCTCCATTCGTAGGATACGATAACGGAGAGCATGACTATCAAGGGCTTGATTGACACCGTAGAGATGTGCTGCCCAACCGATGACGCAGGCAAGGACAGCAACCATCACTCCCCATACGAGCCATTCTGCCCAGCGTTTGACATCGAAAAGGTAGTATTTGGAGAGCTTTATCTCGGGTGTGGTTTGTTTGGCTTGGAGTTCTGTCAGGAGTTTGTCGGTTGTTTCGTCTTGACTTATCTGTACCTCGGCAATGCCTGACTTCATTTCGTGGATGCGCTCACCAAGTTTAGCGATCACTTGACAAAGTTCCTCTCTGAATCGACGATGAAACTCCAGTTGCTCCTCTAAAATCTTGGCGATTCCTGCGAGATTTTTCCTATTCTCGATTTCTCTTTGTGACTCTGTTGGTTGTGGTAAATTGAAGATGCTCGCTTTGAGTTCTCTGTTCTGTTGCTTAATTTCCTCCAATACTTCGAGGAGGACGTTAATTTGGTCGTTCATAATCTTCTACGTTTTAGTTTCTTATTAGCTTGATTTCTGAGTTTACGTTGGAATACAAGTTCTGCAACATCTACGGCAGGCGCATTGCTGTCGAATAGGTCCTCTCCAAGCTTTTCTACGGCTTCGCTCAATTCTTCGATAAAACATTCCTCTTTAGGTAGGTCTGACAGAGAAAGAGCTTGCTTTGCATTTTGCTCTAATGCAAAAGAGAGTTTAGAGAAGCTACATGAGCGGTCTATATGCGAACCACTAAAGCTGACACCATCTATAGAGAAAATAACTCCTTCGACTTTCTCAGTTTGTCCCTTTGTTTTGAATTGTACTTCGACACCTTGCTTTTGTAGTTCGGAGGTAAGCTCCTGCCAGTTCGTGCATTTGGGTAGTGCAGCTTGTATTGCCGAAGATGGCATACCTTAGTTGATCATTTCCTCTTAGGCGATGACGTTTTACAGCCTCTTTTCCTTCGCCCCATTTCAGCAGTTTAGCCTCGGTGAGTTCTCTGCAGACCTTTGTTGAGCGATACTTTTCATTACTGTCTGAAATTGTTTTCCCCTCATTATTCACTCGATTGATACAGATATGTAAGTGTGGGTGCTCCCTGTCAAGATGGCGTACGATGAGGTATTGAGTATCTGCGTAGCCCATTCGTTGGAGATATTCCTTCGCCAAATCTGTCATTACCTTATCAGATAAACGCTCTGTATCTTCGGCAGAGAAGCTGAGAATAGTATGGCAAACAGGCTTCTTTACATTAGGGCGCATTGAGGCTTGTAAGGCAAAGTCATTCGCAATATCCGATGCTTGAGCATTGGCTCTCACGCCCTCGGCATAAAGGATTCGGGCTTTACCTTCTTGCTTACCGAGGATATAAGCGAGTACCCCAAAGAAGGATGTCCCTTTGATTATCTTGGCTATTATCTTTTCAAGCTTTTGAGTTGCTCTTCGATCAAGAGTTTCAACATTTTTAGTTCAGTGGGTACTGTGGATACTCCGAAAGTATTTAGACGATGAGCTATCTGGTTGATGTTATTCGCCATGCCTGAGAGGAGGCGGATTTCTTTCATTTGCTCTACCGTGATGCGAGCCTTGATTTGCCCCTCAGAGATGAGCGAACGCAGGTATTCGTTTTTATTGACACCAGCTTCGGAGGCTTTGCTTTTGAGCGTAAAGTACTCCATGGTGTTCAGTTTTAGTAGGACGGAGTAACGTCTCTTTTCAGATAGTTTTTTGGTGGGTCGTCCACCTCTATTTTTGTCTTGTATTGTCATTGTTTCTTTTGTTTTATTGATGAGACCATCGGGATTGTTTCGCCCTGATAGATGGGCGTTGGGGAGGTTTTGGGTAACCCAAAACACAAACTTGCTTCGATTATCTACGAAGTCCTATCTTTCGGAGAGGAGGCTTGGTTTGTCTGGCCTCTTCGACCACTCGAAGTTCAAGTTTCTCTACCAACAGTTTAAGGGCTGGATTGTGCTGGATAACTCACTCAGCACCGATTCTTTGGTTTTGATTTGGAGGAGATAATCGGCTATATCGTACCCTTCATGTTGGTCTTTGGAAGGAGCATACTTCTCCAAATAGTCGAAGAGTTGAACCTCTATTCCCATGGATTGCATCATCAACATTTTTTCTTGCCAGTATGCAGTCGCACCGAGATCTGGGAAAAGAATAACGTTTCTGCCCAACAGAGGCGTGAGGCTGCTACTTTTGAAACATCCATGTTTTCCTCCAGTAGCCAACCAAAGATATTGGGGTAGGTAGTGCGAGGCAATAAGAGCCGTCTTCTCACTCTCGACCAAAGCCACAGGTTTTTGAGTCTCTTGTGACAAGAGATGCTCCCCGAAAAGACATTGCCGTAGGTTGTAGTTCGGGCGATTGAGCAGACTATGTACCCACGTAATATGATTGAACGGCTTCTTTATCCTCTTACCTGTTTCGGGATCGTAAAGCATAATCTTACCAGCTCTCACTTGTCCTCTGGTGTCTATTTGCCAAAAGACCGTTGCTCCTGACCAATGCCTGGAAGTACCGACATGGTAATATTGCATAAGTTGTAATGCGTTTTCCTTTCCCAGACGTTCACAGAGAAAGAGATAAAGATTATTGAGTTCATACCCCTTTAGAGTCTTCTCCATCATTTCCCTATCAATAAAAGAGGGAGGAGCGAGAACGACAGGTTTGTGAATAACCTCAGAAGTTGAATGCACCTCTTCCTTCATTGCAGGGTGTTCTGCGAAATAAGCCTTGGGTGTGAAGTGATAGCCACACCTCTGCTCGTGGTCGCACCGCCCTACATTATCGGGGAATTCTATTTTACCCTCTGTGTCAATATAGCGAGCGAAGCATCGAGGACGTTCGCAAGATGGGCAGGTATGCCGGTGTCCGCACACCCTTATAAGGTTCTAATTTGAATCTGTAATTATTCATTGAGAAAATTGTTTTAACATGAATTCGATATAAAGTCATTCCCAGAAAAATGGATGTCTAACCCTCGAAATCAAATTGTCTAACTTGTTGCATCACCTTAGGCAACTTTCGTCATCAGATTAGACAACCTTTTTTCATGGATCCTATATTTTCAGGCACTATCCACACTTTGCACACTTTCAATCGTCAAGAGGGAAAGAAATGCAGATAATGCAAAAAGTGCATCAGGTTTGTAGACCGAGTTTTCGATAGACACCGTGTCGTTCCTTGGTAAAAAGCGTCCCGATATTGCGACTGAGAAAATCCTTAAAGGCTCGTTCTTTAATTCCGATACGCTCCGCTATCAGAAGGGCTTCGGCGGTCTGAAAGCTTTCGGGTAACTCAGTCAGAAACTGACGTTGCTGTTGAGTCAGCTGAGTGCAGTCCATCACTGCTTGTACCTGCTGAGCAGAATCACGGAAATAATCAATAAGAGTAATGGCTCTCTCCACAGATATCAGGTCTATAGCGGACTTCTCACTTTCGCCACATACCCATCGAGCCAACTGAATAATGAGACAAAAACGAATGATGTAGATTTCTAATTTACAGTAGACTCCGACGAGAGTTTCGTTGGGTTCGGTATCGCAGAGTTTGGCATGCTCTTCCTGCCACATATAAAGTCGAGCCTTGGCTTCTTCTTCAAAAGGAATAATCTCAGGGGAAACTTCTCCTTCTTCATCTTTGGCACACGGTAAATCTATGAGCCGTCGAATAATCCCTCCCCAGCGTTTCTCTGTATCCTCTGGAAGCTCGGTTTTGCTCCATCGGGCTTTCTGCTGAAGATTGGGCATCACAAATAGAATGCGGTCTATAAAGCTATTACTCGAGCGTTCGCCTTTGGAAAGCTCTCCGAGAATCTTCTTCCGAATAGTGCCCACAACAGAGATGTAAGGACGCTTGATGAAAATAGAACTTCGATTACCTTTTCGGTCACTAATCGTCGCTTTGGCACTAAATACAGATAGCCAAAACTGCTCTTCCGAGCCACTATTGTAGCGATTGATATTTTTGAACCCAATCGATCTCTGTCATTATGTCGCATGACTTAATGGCATTTCTGCAAAAAAGAAGCTGCCAATGCATTCCTTTTTAGATATTGCTTTCTAATTTGAAATATGCTGGCATAATATTTGCGAGCTAAGGATAGCTAATCATCAAACACAATATATATGAATGATATTATCAATAAAATTACCAGTTACAACCTCTTCAACTACTTACTTCCAGGGATTCTTTACTCAATCTCTGTGAATCATTTTACACGGCTCCAGCTACCAATAGAGAATGTGCTAGAAGCTCTATTTGTGTGCTACTTCATTGGATTAGTGATTAGTCGAATGGGGGCTTTGATTGTTAAACCTATACTTGTCAAACTAACTTATTTACCCAAGGAATTTCGTTATAACCAGTTTCTTGACGCAGAGCAGAAAGACTCAAAAATCAGCATTCTCTCGCAGGAGAGGAATGTGTATCGTACATTGATTGCCTTGGGGGTGTCAATTATCCTGTCAATAGGTATAGATAAATTACTCTCCTATGCCCCTATATCAAACGTATGGATCTTCTGCATTCTTGTAGTGCTACTAATTGTCCTATTTATCTGTGCTTATGTAAGACAGAGTGTATTTCTCAGTGAACGAATTCATAATAATTTAAAATAAAAAAGATGCTTATGACTAAATTAGCTACAATGACGGTTTGGAATGTTGAGCATGGGCTCGCAGTCCACATCAAGGCTCCTAATGACAAATATATTGTTGTAGACTTAGGATGCTCTTCCACTTTCTCCCCCCTTAAAACACTATGGGGAAAGCAAGTTGATTATATGATAATTACCCACACAGACTTGGATCATATTCAAGATATTGGTAATATCTCATACGCAAAACCAAGAGTATTAAATATAGTAAAGTGCTATAGTCGGACTGAATTACTTAATGGTGTTCAGAGTTGGGCTAAGCCAATCATCAATGCGTATTGCGACTTGAATGATACGTACACTAGTCCTATTTCTCACCTTGAATCCCCTGATAACCCTGATACTCTTGATGGCTTAGAAGTAAAAACATTCCGTGCTAAGCACTGCGACAAGAGTAATAGAAATAATCAAAGTGCAATCGTAGTCTTAAAGCTAGGTGGTGCTAAAGTGGTTATCTGTGGGGATAATGAGCAAGCCTCATTTGATGAGTTGATGGAAAACACAAACTTTCGCAACGCAGTACAGAGTGCTTGTGTATTGGTAGCCTCTCATCACGGACGAAAGTCGGGTTATCATAAGGAGTTTGTTGAGCTGGTAGATCCATATTTAACAATCATTTCAGACACCTCCAAGGTAACCACGAGTGCTTCTCAGTCATATAAAAACAAGAGTAAAGGATATCCTGTAAATAGCCCTCAAGGAGTAGAGGAAACTCGCTATTGCCTCACTACAAGAAAAGATGGTAATATTAAAGTGGTATTCGGAGAATCGGACGACCCTAAATACATAGGCGCCTTATCCATTACCAAAGGCGTATAGCCATTGTATATAAGGAAGAAGATTTGCGTATATAAGAAAATTTATCGGAGTATATGCGGAAATTTATTTTTGTATATGCGAAAATCTAATTACTTTTGGACAGTGATAAAACACATTTATTCACAGTAAATTAACTCTAGTATGATTAAGATTAAAGCAATCGAGAGAAAAGCAGGCTTCGGCAAGACCAGCAAAACGCTTTGGTACCCTGCAATTCACTTACATTCTGATGTAAAGTTTGAGGAGTTTATCGAACTCGTAGCGGACGAGACGACAGTTTCTTCAGCTGATGTTAAGGCAGTCTTTGACCGCGCCTCGAAGGTGCTTATCCGCCTACTCCAAGACGGCAAGAGCGTGGATTGTGGCGATATGGGAACGTTCCGCCCTAGCATCACGGCTAAGACTGGTTCGGGTGTCGATAGCGCCGATAAGGTCGGCATCGAACTCGTAGACAAGGCGAAGGTTATCTATACGCCTCGTGTTAAGGTTAAGACGGCGCTCAAAGGCGTTCGTATGGAGCGTGCCGAACGCGTGCTCGACGTGGCTTACGCCTCTTCGGGCAAGAAGGACGAAAAGCCCAACGGCGACGGCTCTTCGTCTACTGACAATGGCGATCATGTCGGGCTGTAAAAAAGTGAACCAATAGAATTAAGAATTCATCCTATGGATAATAAATGGTTTGATGTAGCAATAATACCTGTCGTTATAGTCTACGTAGCGGTATTTACCTATTTTTTCTTCATAAAAGTGAATAGGAGAAAAAGATTGGACAAACTTCATAGTGCATTTAACTTATTGACAAATGGTTTTCAAAAAAACACCTTAGTTGATGATGATGACATTATCCTAATCTTTGAGAATGCTAAAATAGGCTTGAACTTAGAGGGAGATCCAATGCCTCTCTTTGAATTTCTTGAGGAATATATTGTATACCTAAGAAAGGGTGAAAAATTGGAGTCTAATTTATTTAATGAAATCAACGAAAGATTAAAAAAGATAATCAAGGAAGAGCGTAGAGAACAGCCATTTGAAGGGGTCAATGATCATGAGCGAAGACTGCTTACTTCAATAGAAGAGTCTGCAAATAGAGGAGAGACTGCATCTATAGCATATAATCTAACAGAATTGTCAAGAGTACTCATTTCTAATCAGAAACAATTAGAACGAACGGTTAAAATGAATAAATTTACTAAACCTCTTTCTGTAATAGGACTAGTTTTGACTATTCTATCAGTAGGTTACTCGTATTTTTTATCATCAAAGGAAGAGCAAAGAATTCAAGAAACAACAGAAGTACTCAAGAAACTTGAGAAGCATTTATCAACCACCAAGGATACTGAAATAATTATTCCTAATCAATAAATCAAATTTCATTATGTGGAATTACTTGCCGATGCAGAAGTGGGCGAAGATGTAGTGGAGGGTGTCGTCGCTGGTGATTTCTCTGCCAGTGATTTCGCCGATGGAGGTAATGGCGTGTCTGAGGTCGAGTGTCAATAGGTCGGTCGAGAGCCCCATATCAAAGCCCGAACGCATGCGCAGAAGAGCATCAAGAGCATCACGCAAGAGTTGATGATGGCGGGCATTACTCACAATTAGGTCGGCTTCGCTTGCCTTAGCCGTATCCATTACATCGGTGAGTGCGCCTTGTAGTTCGTTTATCCCCTTGCCCTCACGAGCCGAAACAAATAGTGGTTTCGTAGGCGTTGAGAGCTTCGTTTGCAGAGCCTCGCTGAGCCCGATTCGTTCGGCCTCGGTGAGGCTTTCGCTTTTATTGACAAGTAGAATAAATGTTCGCTCCCCCCTTTCGTCCCAAATGCTCTTGATATAGTCCAGCTGGCTAGCTTCATTAAGACGTGTGCCGTCCACTACGGCAAGAATGATGTCTGCCTCTTTGATTTTGTTTCGGCTACGCTCAATGCCAAGACTCTCTATGGTATCGGTGGTTTCACGAAGCCCAGCCGTATCAACGAAACGAAAGAGGTAGCCCCCAATGTGCATTGTGTCTTCAATCGTGTCGCGCGTGGTGCCGTGTATGTCGCTCACGATAGCTCGCTCCTCGCCAAGGAGAGCATTGAGTAGCGTGCTTTTGCCGACGTTCGTTGTTCCGACAATAGCAACGGGAATACCACGCTTCACGGCATTGCCGAGGCGATAGCTGTCGATGAGTTTTTGGAGTTTAAGTTCGATGTGGTCACAAAGAGCAAGGAGCTCGGTACGATCGGCAAACTCTACATCTTCCTCGGGGAAATCAAGTTCTAACTCCATAAGCCCTGTTAGGTGTAAGAGTTCCTCTCGCAGAGCGTTCAGCTCCTCGCTATATCCGCCACGTAGTTGCTTCATCGCCATTTGGTGCTGTGCCTTGCTTTCGCTGGCGATGATGTCCGCTACCGCCTCGGCACGACTCAAATCCATACGTCCATTGAGATAAGCACGGCGAGTAAATTCGCCCGGCTGAGCCATACGGCAACCCTCTGCCATCAGCACCTCCAGCAAGCGACGGCGGATATAAACCGAGCCGTGGCAGGCAAGCTCTATGGTGTCTTCGCCTGTAAAGGAGTGGGGAGCGTGGAAGTAGGTCAGAATGAGTTCGTCGATGAGTTCGCACTCGTGCCACACTTCGCCATAATAGGCATGGCGTGGGCGAATGCTCTCGGGACTTAATGCCTTACCCTTTGGACTAAAAAGCCGAAGTGCAATGGACAGAGCCTCCGCACCCGAAACTCGAATTACAGCGATACCGCCTACACCTGAGGCAGTAGCAACAGCACAGATGGTATCCTTATTAAAGGAATGGAGAATAGACATATTGGATGTCAGGATTGAATGAGATCGATTACAAAGATAGGTGGAATCTGCAGACCCAGGGATTCGAATCGGTTCGCTTTCTGAGACTGAATATTTTCTTACTTTTGTCATCATGATGGAGCTCTCTATTCGGAAATTGAATGTTGCTACCGAGAGTGCCGATTGCTTGAATAGAACTACTTGGAAAATAAACTTTTACAATCATTGAATATGCACATTGAAGGCTTTTATATCTTGCATCCTTCCGGACAATCCTGTCGTGTACATTCCATTCCTGTACACTCTGTCTCGGTATTCGGACAAATAGCATATATCCCTATGACGAATAGCCTGGAATAAGCCCTCTGATACGTCTTCAAAGGGGAAAGGCACGCGCACGGTTCGACCACGAATCGTACGCGTGCCTCTTTTATTTCAGCTCTCTGAAAGGTCTTTTTCAGTCTGCTATTTATATAGAAATGACTTTCGATCTATATATAAATGGAAAACGATTTATATACAAATGGAAAACGATCTATATATTTATTGCAAACGATTTTTATATAGATCGTTATCTGCTCTTACGAAAAGCATGTTTTGAGCGTAAAAAATTCGTCTCCTCTGTTTTTTGACTTCAAAATCCATTTCCATTTAGGCGCTTATTTAGAATCATTCCAAACTCATCTTCGTTGTTGAAAACTTTTTTGGCGCGTATTTTTTGGGGGATAAGCCAAAAGCATTTATAATACTTTTCGGTAAAGGCAACAAGATAAAAGGAACTTGATGTGGAATATCGTATGAGCTGAATCTTTGGCTTTTTTGACATGGATAAAGCGCTCTTTTGCTATCTTTACGGCATCATTATGGCTGACAAGCTATTGATTTCGGAAGAAGAGTTGCTGGAAGAGCTGAGAGATCCGGCAAGGCGGCGTACGGCCTTCGAAAAGGTGGTACGCCTCTACAACCGTAAACTCTACTGGCAAATCCGTCGGATGGTGCTCAGTCATGACGACACGGACGACTTGCTCCAAAATACTTTTATGAAGGCATGGAGTGCATTGGACGGATTTCGGGGGGAAGCCAAACTCTCTACGTGGCTCTATCGGATAGCCATGTACGAATCGCTCAATTTCCTGAAGAAGAAAAAGATCGAAGACGACATGAATATATCGATCACGGACGAAAACTCCTATCTGCTGGACAACCTTACGGGGGATGTCTATTTCGATGGGGATGAGGCCGAGATCGCTTTCCAAAAGGCTATATTGGAATTGCCCGACAAGCAGCGCTTGGTGTTCAACCTTCGCTATTACGACGAAATGCCCTACGAAAAAATGGCCGAGATCACCGGCACCTCGGAAGGAGCACTCAAGGCTTCGTACCACCATGCAGTCAAGAAGTTGGAGCGTTTTTTGTTGCCTGATGATTAAACCCGCCCTAATAAGAAGTCTCTATAATCGTAACTAACTAAGCTCGCATGAAACAGTTCGACCCCGATGTGAATATCCGACCGAAAGAGGATAGTGCACGACACTACTCTGTGCCGGATGACTACTTTTCCTCTTTTACGGACAAGCTCATGGCTCAGATCCCTGCTGTAGAAGCAGAGAGTGATGAGATGGTGCATTCTGTAGCATTGTGGCATAAACTACGCCCACTGCTTTATTTGGCGGCATCATTCCTGCTAATGATCGGAATGTTCAAGGCTTTCAGCCTTTTCGGAGAAAGTGGGGATACCGGTAAAGCTACCTCTACATCGGCCGGACTTGTGGCATTGGACCATGGCGATATCAGATGGAGCGACGACACCGATTATAGGGATTTCCTACATGACAACTGTGCTGAGACAGTGTCGGATGAATGGGTACTAACGGATTTCAGCGAATGATCGGACGACACTCGCACCCCATCTAAATCGGTATGAAGCGAATCTTTTCTCTTACTATTATATTGGCGGCCATGCTGCCAACCCTCTCTCAGGCTGCTATGCCTCCCTACTCTTTGGCCACC
Organism: Porphyromonas gulae; assembly: GCF_000765945.1. NCBI lineage: Bacteria > Pseudomonadati > Bacteroidota > Bacteroidia > Bacteroidales > Porphyromonadaceae > Porphyromonas > Porphyromonas gulae. Next base: position 76,582 of record NZ_JRAT01000010.1, on the reverse strand, counting down.
AAATACCAAGGATGTGAACAACAGGGAAGAAAGAAGGAGTTCATGAATCAGCGCAACTCCTTTTTCATTCTTGAGTTGGAGCTGACACGGGAAGAGGCGGATGCTTTCCTCCCACTATACAACGAACTGGACACGAAGCGTTACGACCTATGGAAGGATGTTCGGCAGAAGCGAGCTCTGATGGAAAGAAAACCCGAATTGACCGATAGCGACATGGAGCTGATCATCAATAAGAGCTTGGACAATAAAATAGCTGAGGCACGGCTGGAGAAGGAGTACTACTACAAATTCAAACGTGTGCTGCCGATGCGCAAAGTGATGGCATTGAGAGCCGCAGAGAGGAAATTTGCCCGTCTGTTTCTACAGAGCAGTTACGAGTGACCCCCTTTTATGCTACTTTTGGTGGCGTTTAACAAGATAATTTTGGTAAAATGAGTATTTCAGCAAATAAATTTGTGATCTGCAGCTATGACTTATACGTAGGATCTGCAGAAGAAAAAGAGTTGATGGAGCAAGCTACGGCAGAGCAACCACTGCGTTATATACACGGTATGGGTATGATGTTGCCTGAGTTTGAAAAGAATTTGTTCGGACTGAATGTCGGTGACAGGTTCGACTTCGAACTTAAGAGCGAAGATGCCTACGGGGCACGTCAGGAGGATGCCGTACTGGAGCTGCCCAAAGATATTTTCAAGGACGAGGAAGGCCGATTCGACTCTTCCATCGTATACGAAGGCAACACCGTGCCGATGCGCGATGCCGAAGGCAACACCCTGCAAGGCTCCGTACTGGAAGTTCGGGACGATGTAGTGGTAATGGACTTCAACCATCCTTTAGCCGGTGAGAATCTTCATTTTGTAGGAGAAATCATCGAAGAGCGCGAAGCAACAGCAGAAGAGATCGAGCAGTTCTTTGGAGGCCAGTCCGGCTGCGGTTGCGGTTGTAGCTGCGAAAGTGAATCATCGTCAGATGGTTGCGGCTGCGGCAGCGGTTGTGGCTGTCACTGATCGGAACGAATAATAAACAGAGAAAAGCTCCAAACCGTTGTCTCTAAAACAGCAATGGCTTGGAGCTTTTTAATTTCTCTGCATCTCCTCTTCGTCAGAAACACTGTCTGAAGCAGAGAATATTGCAAACACAAACACGGCTGTTATACATCGTTATGAATACAATAGGCAAGCTATTCCGGCTGACTACATTCGGCGAATCCCACGGCAAGGCTATCGGGGGTATCATTGACGGCTGTCCGGCAGGGCTTTTCGTGGATACGGAAGCTATCGAGCAAGAGTTGCTTCGTCGCCGTCCCGGGCAGTCGTCTTATACCTCTCCCCGACAAGAGAGCGATATGGTACAGTTCGTCTCCGGCCTATTTCGGGGAAGAACCACCGGTGCTCCCATTGCATTTATAATAGATAATAAAGATGTACGTTCTGCCGACTACGACAGTCTCAGCACCATCTTTCGTCCGGGACACGCTGACTATACATATTTCCATAAATACGGTATCCGAGATCCCCGTGGTGGAGGACGTTCTTCCGCACGCGAGACTGCTATCCGCGTAGTGGCAGGAGCCGTTGCCAAACAACTACTTGCTCCATTGGGAATCCGGTGTACAGCCTACACGTCACAAATCGGCTCCGTCCGCCTACCTCAGGAAAAGGCCAAGAATTATAGCCTTGAAGAAGTAGAGTCCTCCCCCATTCGTTGCCCTGCCCCCGATGTTTCCAGACAGATGGAAGCTGTAATAGAAACAGCCAAGGACGAATCCGACAGTGTGGGAGGCATAGTCGATTGCCATATAAGTGGCGTTCCGGCCGGTTGGGGTGAACCTCTTTACGGCAAACTCCATGCTGCCCTTGGAGCTGCCATGCTAAGCATCAATGCAGCCAAAGGATTTGAGATCGGAGATGGATTTGCCTTGGCCTCCATGCGTGGCTCCGAAGCCAATGATCAGATGGTCGGCGGAGAAGAGGGAGGCGTTTCGTTTCTGTCCAATCATTCGGGAGGTATTAGCGGAGGGATCAGCACCGGTCAGGATATTCATTTTCGTATAGCATTCAAGCCTACCCCGACTATTGGCCGAGAGCAACATACTGTCAATCAACAGGGCGAAAGCATATTGCTTTCTGCAAAAGGACGGCACGATCTTTGCGTGGTGCCGCGTGCGGTTCCTGTGGTGGAGGCTATGGCTTGGCTGACACTGGCGGATGCCTATCTGGCTTCCGGATTGAGTCGTAGCCAATGAGGCTGTACGCGTACCTTATTCTTTGTTTCATCCGAATGCCTTACCTTTGGTGAGATTCTTTTACGGCGGTACGTTTGTAAATAGAAGCCCTGAAATCATAGAAGCATAAAATCAATAATCACAATCATAACTTTTGCTCATCTTTATGAAAAGAAAATTCGGTTTTCTCTGTGCTGTGCTATTGGGAATCGTTGTAGCGACTCCTAAGGCAGACGCATGTACTAATCTTATCGTAGCCAAAGGAGCTTCGACGGACGGTTCGGTAATCATCAGCTATTCGGCAGATTCACATACACTCTATGGTGAGCTGTACCACTGGGCTGCTCGTGACTGGGCCAAAGGAACGATGCGCCAAATCATCGAATGGGACACGAACAAACCTCTTGGATTCATTCCGGAAGTAGCGCATACCTATAATGTGATCGGCAATGTGAACGAACATCAAGTAGCTATTGCGGAGACGACATGGGGCGGACGTCCCGAATTGGCTGAAAGCGATGGTATCATGGACTACGGTAGCCTGATCTATGTGGCTCTCCAGCGTTCTAAAACAGCTCGTGAGGCCATAGACGTTATGACCAATTTGGTAAAAGAATATGGCTATCACAGCAGTGGCGAAAGTTTTAGTATTGCCGATAAGAACGAAGTCTGGATTCTGGAAATGATCGGCAAGGGCAAGGGGCGCAAAGGAGCCGTGTGGGTAGCTGTACGCATTCCCGACAATGCCATCAGTGCACATGCCAATCAGGCTCGTATCCAACAAATCGATTTCAAGAGCAAAGATTATCTCTACTCTCCGGATGTAGTTTCATTCGCTCGCGAAATGGGTTTCTTCAAAGGAGCTGACAAGGACTTCAGTTTCCAGGAAGCATACAACCCCTATACCGAAGGAGGTCTTCGCGGTTGTGAAGCACGCGTATGGGCATTCTTCAATAAATTCAATTCGCGTATGGGCAAGTACGAAGCATTCATCAGGAATCAAAGCAAGGATAAGATGCCTCTCTACATTGTCCCCGATCGCAAACTCTCTGTAGCCGATGTGCGTGATATGATGCGCGATCACTATGAAGGCACTTCACTGTGTATGACAAACGATCCGGGTGCAGGCCCCTACAAAGTGCCTTACCGTTGGCGTCCGATGAGCTTCGAAGTAGATGGAAAAGAGTACGTCAATGAGCGTGCGATTGCCACTCAGCAGACTGGCTTTGTGTTTGTTGCTCAGCTGCGTAACTGGCTTCCCGACGCAATCGGTGGTGTCAATTGGTTTGGTGTGGACGATGCCGATATGGCTGTTATGACCCCTATCTATTGTTCTACTACGCGTGTGCCGGAGTGCTTCCGCCAGGGCAATGGCGATATGATGCACTTCTCTTGGACTTCGGCTTTCTGGATCCATAACTGGGTGGCCAACATGGCATATCATCGCTATGATCAGATGATAGCAGACATTCGACCTGTACAACGAGAGCTTGAAGGCGGCTGCGATCGCATGCTTCCTATTATTGACAAGCAAGCCCAAGAACTATATGCTCAGGATCCGGCCAAAGCCGTGGCTTTCCTGACCAATTACAGTAACGAAGAAGCAGAGAAGGCGACAGCGCGCTGGAAGCGTCTTGGCGAATATCTGATGGTAAAATATATGGATGGCAACCGCAAGAAAGAGGAGAACGGCCGATTCAAGACGAATGGATACGGGTTCAGTGCCATGCCTGATTTCCCCGGCTACAGTCAGGAGTACTACCGACAGATAGCAACATCCGAGGCAGCAGAACGCCTAATCAAGAAAGAGAAAGAACAACATTAAGTTGGTTTATTCCCTATCTTTGTCCCCGAAAAAGAAAACGGATGAGACCGATTAAGGTCGGTCTCGTCTTTTTGGCTCTGTAGTTCAACGGATAGAATAGTGGTTTCCTAAACCATAGATTCGGGTTCGATTCCCGACGGAGCTACACCTCTTTTTTTGATGTCCAAATCTTTCTACGAATTCGGACATCCTTTTATAATATATTTACAAAACAGACATTTCCGTTTACTTATTCACTGCAGAACCATGCTCTGAAAAAGAATTATATATAGCTGTTTTCTTATCTTTGTTCCAAGAATTATATGATAATAACTAACGATGAAATTTTTTCGATCATTGATTGTAAATCTTCTTCGATCTTTTAAAGATTCGTACGCTAGCAGAAAGGTTGTTTTTATATTTGATCTTCTCATCTCGTGTATAGCATCTGCTATTAGCTTTTTTTGTGTCTATTTCTTTCTTAACAAGGGCATAGAACAAAGGGCTATTCTTTTTTCACTCTATTTGGCTACCGCATTTTTTGCCAATATTCTTTTCTCGCTTTTGTTTGGTCTCTACCGTGGGATTATCCGCCACAGTACATTTCGAGAGATTAGCAAAGTCTTTTATTTCAGTATCTGTAAAGGAACTATCCTATTTTTAGTCGGTTGTGCTTTCTTTTCCATTCCTTTAGTCTTTTTCGTCACACTGATAGACATCTTGTTTACGTTGTTTTTGCTATTAGCCTTTAGGACAACCGTGGTCTATGTGTATCATATACTCAACAGGACCAAAGCAGTCCATGGAAAAGCTTTGGTAGTCGGCATGGACAGTAGTAGTGTAGCTTTGGCATATCAAATCACCAATGCTTCGGTGCGACAATGGGATATACAAGGTTTTATCGTACGTGATCCGAATCTCAGGAAAATGAGGCTTAATGGCCTTCCGATTTTTGATTTTAATACAGTTGATCGGTTTGCAAAAATCATTTCCACTCAGGGTGTAAAGACATTGCTTTTTACAAATGAGGATGTTTTTGACCAGTACAGGGATATTGTTACCGAGTGTATCGCAAGACGTATAAAACTTTTTATTTGTCAGAAGCCGATAGAACAAGCAGACCCCAAAGGACGCCGCATGATGCGCGAAATCCAGGTGGAAGATCTTTTGGGGCGCACCCCGATATTCCTCAATATGGAGTCAATCGGACATGAACTAAAAGAAAAAAGTATCATGGTCACGGGTGCAGCGGGTTCGATCGGCAGCGAGATTGTGCGACAGCTTGCAAAACTCCATGTTAAGCATATCATCCTTTTTGATATGGGGGAGTCGCCATTACATGAAATACGTCTTGAATTAGAGAGAGACTATCCGAATCAGAAAATAGCTCCGGTTATCGGTGATGTTCGTTGCGTTTCCAGATTGGATTATGTATTGCAGCAATTTCAGCCCGAAATCATTTTTCATGCTGCAGCATACAAACATGTTCCCTTGATGGAGGAAAATCCATGTGAGGCCGTCTTGGACAATTTGATTGGTACCACATTGATAGCTCGCAAAGCTATTGAGTACGGAGTACAGCGCATGGTGATGGTATCGACAGATAAGGCCGTGAATCCGACCAATGTAATGGGAGCAACGAAACGAGCAGCCGAAATGGTCGTCCAATCTTTAGACCAAGCGATAAAGGATGGCTGCATCCAGGGGCATACACGGTTTGTCACCACTCGCTTTGGGAATGTACTCGGATCCAATGGGTCAGTGATCCCATTTTTCAGGAAACAAATAGCAGCAGGAGGGCCGGTAACGGTCACGCATCCGGATATCATCCGCTACTTCATGACTATTCCTGAGGCTTGTCAGTTAGTCTTGGAAGCCGGTTCCATGAGCGAAGGCGGAGAGATATTCGTGTTCGATATGGGCGAGCCGGTCAAAATTTATGATTTGGCCAAGCGTATGATTACGTTGGCCGGATATGAACCTGATAGGGATATTGAAATCGTCTTTTCCGGCTTACGACCGGGAGAGAAGCTGTACGAAGAGTTGCTGAATAACAAGGAAAATACCAAACCTACCATCCACCCCAAGATTCAGATCGCGGAAACTCGTAAGGTAGACATAGAACTGATAGAAAGACTCCTCCCTCTTTTGGAGCAAAAGGCCAAAGACGTTGATATGACAGGAACAGTACGATTACTCAAAGAGATGGTGCCCGAATTTGTTAGCAAAAACTCTATTTACGAGGAGTTGGACAATGAGCGGACAGCTGTTTGAGCCTAGCCGTTCTATCGCCATTGTTTAATGGAGGTCATTTTCTAAACAAAAAGCCATTCACCCAACGCACTCATGCCCTCGTCTCGTATAATAAAACAATATCTTTTGCTGATTCTTTTGGCCATTCTTGGGCAGAGCCTTTCTGCACAAGACAAGGGTGCGATAGGTATTATCAAGAAGGCTGAAAGGCAGACAAAAGGTCGCATCGGCGTGGAGATACGTCGCTGCCGGGACGATAGCCTTTTCGTATCCAATCGCGGAAACGAACAGTTTTGTCCGGCTTCTCTGGTCAAGCTCGTAACCTCTGCATCCATTTTGCGCCTGAAGGGACTCGAAATGCCATTTTATACCAAAGTAGGAATTGATGGCAAAATTCGAAAAGGGATTCTGGATGGTAACCTCATCATTAAAGGAGGAGGCGATCCTTCTCTTGCATCCAACTATTTACCGACTGACTCCGGTCGATTTGCCTATGCTCTGGTCGATGCCATGAAGCAATGGGGTATAAAAGAAATAACAGGGGATATTATCATCGATGCATCGGCTTTTGACCGTGAGGGAGTCAATGAGAGTTGGCTTGATGAGGACAAGGGCAACTATTTCGGAGCCGGCGTCTATGGATTTAACATCAATGATAACAGAATAGACATCATCCTTGCTACAGGCAAAGCAGGTTCGGAAGCTCGTATTTTGAGAATAGAGCCTCCTCATCCGGAAGTCCGGTGGGAAAACAGAATCAAGGTGATCCGCCGAGGGAGGGATACGGCCGGATGCTATGGCGAAGGGCTGAATCTCAAGCGAACACTTACGGGGGTACTTCCGACAAATATTGCTTCCTATCGTCTCAAGACGGATTTACCCGACCCTGCTCTATACGGAGCAGCATGGGCCAAAGGCTTATTATCGGCTGCGGGTACTTTGTGCCAAGGAGAGAGCCGCGCTTCGTACCAAGCTGTACCGATCACTCAAGAATTATTGATCTACGAATCTCTTCCATTGGATTCATTGGTACGAGTAATGAATTTTCGTAGTCTGAACCATTTTGCAGAAGCTTTTGTGAAACAATTAGCTCCCCTTGCATCGAAAAACCATCGGGGCAATACTACAGAGCGAGGTTTGTCCGTTGTCCAAAACTATTGGGCTTCCCAAACAGGATTGCAGCATACGGACATTTCTCTCTCGGATGGATCCGGTCTCTCCCGTAGAAACCACTTTAGCCCGAATGCGCTCAGCCAAATACTGATCGATATGATCAGTCGTGGCGATCTTGTTACCGCTTCGTTCATGAACAGCCTACCTCTTGCCGGAAGAGAGGGTACAGTGAAGAGCTTCATGAAGGACGAAGCAATAGAGGCATACCTCAAGAGTGGTAGTATGCGGGGTATTTTAGGTTATGCCGGCTATGTGCGATTCCAAGGGGAATGGTACAGTGTTGTTTTGATTGGCAATGATTTTTCTTCTTCCACACCTGTTCGTCGTGCATTTTCGGATTTCCTTCTCTCTTTCTTCTCTTCCGCTGCCTCTACTAAGGAAGCCCGACCAAGGGAGAAATAAACAACACCTTATTTCTTCTTAATTCCTATTGCCTGATCTCATGCCAATTTTATGTGGGAATGATTGCCGGTAACAAGCATATATAGCTCTCTATAGGTATTCCATTCGCTTTTTTCTTGTATCTCGATACTACTTCCCTCGAATACTTATTGCCCAAAATTTCTTTGCAATCCCTTTAATACATTAGAAAACCAACGAGTTAACTCCATAGGATAGAAACGCGAGAAAAAATTCATATACCTATATGTTGGTACATCCAGTTTTCTTTCTACCTTTGTTTCAGAAAAGCGATACGATAAACAAGATTTGTCTTACCATAAAACTATTACAAAACTATGGCTTACGTTATTAATGACAGTTGTGTAGCATGCGGATCATGCATCGATGAATGTCCGGTATCAGCTATCTCTGAAGGTAGCATCTATAAAATCGATGCAGACACATGTATTGATTGTGGCACTTGCGCTGCAGCATGCCCTTCTGAAGCTATCCATCCTGCCGAATAATTTCAGGTTAGGTTAGAAACAGAGACAGATACGGCCGCTCTTTCATATGAAGGGGTGGCCTTTTTGTATGTATAGATATGCTGAAAACGATCAAGTCGGCAGATTCATGGAAGACAGGGGTAAATCCTTAATCGGTCATAGCCCAAAACGGTGTCGAGCCAAGATGGAATTAACCGCCTCAGTGGCTACCAACATTTTTCAGTACACGTCAATGCTCTTTTAACGCATGTCAAAACTACTAGTAGTTTCGAGCAAAACTACTAGTAGTTTTGGAAGAATCTACTAGTAGTTTCAGCGAAATCTACTAGTAGTTTTTGAAAGAAGCTATGGAAGCTCCGAGAGGAAGGCATAATCGCCCGTCCTATTTCATCCTCTTTGAGAGAACTTACGTCTCTTTATAAAATGGACGAAAGGCTATACCAGACTAAGACCGAGACGAGTCCGAAGCTCATCAAAAAGAGGATTCTCCTGATTAAGGCGTTCGATCTTTTCGTCCAAAGAGACAGGCACACGGTTCAGAGACGTAGCTTCGGATACGCGGACACTCATTTGTATGGTCGTATTATGCAACTTATCCGCAAGGAAACTCAGCAAACGAGCCGAAACGTTGTTGATCTCCTCTTCTTGGCTGCTATTGAGTACCTCCACGTCGAAAGCGGAGGTTCCGGGTCGGAGCTTAGGAAGGCAGTTTGCCATCGTCTTTTTCAGATGGATCTCTTCCGAGAGTTTCGTTTCGGCAAATTCGATCCAAGCCAGTTGTAACTGCTCTTCATCGAATGATTCGGTCATTTCTGTCCGAATCTCCTGTTTGTCATTTTGGAGTTGTTCCTGCTTACTGCGGATTCCTCTCAATGTAAACCGACCTTCGGATCCTACAATAGGTGTTGCCATCGGGCGCGTTGGAGGTACCACTTTGGTCTGTACAGGCTTGTCTTCGGTGACGGTCGGAGCGGAAGTTTCAGGTTGCGGTTGCTGCGCATCGACACTTGGTGTGGGCGGATCAGAAGGTTGAGAAGGAGCAGGGGATGGCTGCACTTTGGCCGGAGCCGGCTGAGGAGGTACTGATCCGCTCGCCACAGGATTCGCCTGCTGCGTCGCATGGGTTGCGGGCTGAGCAGTCAGCCCCTTGCTGAATAAAGCTGCGATATTCATCAGCGACAACTCCAACAGCAGGCGTTTGCCATTGCTCTGGCGATACTGCTGGTCACAGGCATTCAGTATCTTGAGCGATTGGTACAAGAAAGAAGTGGGGCAACGTGCTGCCATATCCACATATCGCTGTATGACTACTTCGGACTGCTCCAACAGCGGCAGAGTAGAAGCATCCTGAGCCATCATCAAATCGCGGAAGAAAGAAGCCAATCCGCTCACGATTACCTGTCCGTCGAATCCCTTGGCAAGCAGTTCGTCCAGCACGATCAATACGGATCTGTAATCCCCCTGCAGAAAGAAATCCGTCAGACGGAAATAATAATCGTAGTCGAGGATATTCAGATTCTCTATCGTATTGGCATAGGTAATATTGCCTTCCGAGAAACGGGCAATGCGGTCGAAGAGCGAAAGAGCATCGCGCATTCCTCCATCGGCTTTTGTCGCTATTATTGCCAAAGCTTCGGCTTCGGCTTTTATCCCCTCGCTGTCCGCCACATACCGCAAATGTTGCTCTATTCGGGCTGGTGGTATTCGTTTGAAGTCGAATATCTGACAACGCGAGAGAATAGTAGGCAGGATCTTGTGCTTCTCTGTGGTCGCCAATATAAAGATCACATAAGAAGGCGGTTCTTCGAGAGTCTTCAGGAAAGCATTGAAGGCTTGCTGCGAGAGCATGTGTACCTCGTCGATGATGTAGATCTTGTATTTTCCGATCTGTGGCGGCACATTGGCCTGCTCTATCAAGAGACGAATATCATCTACCGAATTGTTCGAAGCAGCATCCAGTTCATATATATTCATGGATCGCTGCTCATCGAAAGCCTTGCAGGACTCGCATCGTCCGCAAGCTTCTCCATCGGGCAACCGCTCCAGACAGTTGATGGCACGGGCAAAGATGCGTGCACAAGAGGTTTTTCCCACCCCACGCGGGCCACAAAAGAGATAGGCATGAGCGGTTTTTTGCTGTACGATGGAGCTTTTGAGTGTAGCGGACAATGCCTCCTGACCGACCATCGAGGCAAAAGAATCGGGGCGATATTTGAGTGCAGATACGATATATTTCGTTTCCATGAGCCGAGCCTGTTTGCTTAGGAAACAAAGGTAAACTAAAAAGAAGCAGCAGAGGCTATACCGGAGAGTGAACTCTCGCGACATAGCCTCCACAATGCTTTTAGTCAGAAACTCTGCGGGGATCAATGCAGAGCACAACCCTTACACTTCTCCCTTATCTGAGTAAAGAAATCATTGCCCTTGTCGTCTACCAGAATAAAGGCAGGGAAGTCCTCCACTTCGATCTTCCAGATAGCCTCCATTCCCAGCTCGGGATATTCCAGACACTCCACTTTCTTGATGCTGTCCTGAGCCAGAATGGCTGCAGGGCCGCCGACGCTGCCGAGGTAGAATCCGCCGTACTTCTTACATGCATCCGTCACTTGCTGTGAGCGGTTGCCTTTGGCTATCATCACCATACTGCCCCCGTACGATTGGAAAAGATCCACATAGCTATCCATACGGCCTGCCGTCGTAGGCCCGAACGAACCACTCGGCATGCCTTTCGGCGTCTTGGCCGGACCGGCATAATAGATGGGATGATTCTTGACATAGTCGGGCAAACCCTCGCCACGGTCGATACGCTCTTTCAGTTTGGCGTGAGCAATATCACGTCCGACGATGATCGTACCGCTGAGGGACAAACGGGTGGAAACGGGATATTGCGACAGCTCTTTCAGAATCTCAGGCATCGGACGATTCAGATCGACCTTGACTACCGTGCCCTCTGTACCCTCACGCATGGATTCAGGGATGAGACGTGCCGGATTGGTCTCCATCTTTTCAATCCAGATACCGTCTTTATTGATCTTTGCTTTGATATTACGGTCTGCCGAACAACTGACACCCATACCTACGGGACAGCTCGCTCCATGTCGGGGCAGGCGGATGATGCGCACATCGTGAGCGAAGTACTTACCGCCAAACTGAGCACCCAAGCCCAAGCGATGCGAAGCCTCCAGCACCTCCTTCTCCAGCTCGATGTCGCGGAAAGCACGCCCGCCTTCGTTGCCCGAAGTCGGCAGATTGTCGTAGTACTTGGCCGAAGCCAGCTTAACGGTCTTGAGGTTCGCTTCGGCCGATGTGCCACCGATCACGAATGCGATGTGATACGGAGGACAGGCAGCCGTACCCAAAGAACTCATCTTCTCCACGAGGAAGTTCACCAGCGTCTTGGGGTTGAGCAGTGCTTTCGTTTCCTGATAGAGATACGTCTTATTGGCCGACCCTCCTCCTTTGGCTATGCAGAGAAAGTCATACTCCATTCCGTCCACGGCCATCAGGTCGATCTGAGCCGGCAGGTTGCACCCCGTATTCACCTCCTTATACATGTCCAAAGGAGCATTCTGCGAATAGCGCAGGTTCTCCTGTGTATAGGTATCATAGACACCATGCGAGAGCTGTTCTTCGTCATGACCGCCCGTCCAGACCTGCTGTCCCTTCTTGCCGAGGATGATAGCCGTGCCCGTATCCTGACAGAACGGGAGCTGTCCTTTGGCCGAAACTTCCGAATTGCGCAGGAAAGTCAGAGCCACGAATTTGTCATTTTCGCTGGCTTCCGGATCGGATAGGATCCGAGCCACCTGCTGCTGATGCTCCGGTCGCAAATAGAAAGCAATGTCATGAAAAGCCGTCCGTGCAAGCAAACGCAGGGCTTCCGGCTCCACTCTCAGGACATCATGATCGCCAAACTTGTCCACGGACACATACTCCTTCGTCAGCAAATAATACTCTGTCGTATCATCCCCCATAGGGAAGGGCTTCTGATACTTAAATTCTGGAGTTGCCATAGTAATCGTAACTGTTGTTATTAAAGTGATAATCGGTTCTTTTTTCAGTCTCTCATCGAGGACATTTCCTTATCGATGCATTTGGAGTATTTCCTCTGCGGAGGTATTGGCTATTTCCCTGAGACAAGGGAGACAGAGACAGTCGTGATAATGTCGTCGGAGGAATTCGAAGTGATGCGATTGCAGTTGTACCGTCCTACAGTCGCATCGCATATCGGGAAGATCATGACCGCATAGAAAGCCTCTCCCACAACGGGGACAGACTTTCCGGCGGTAGTTTCCCGATAGATTCAGGTTCATATCACAGCAGGCATACCGGCCAACGATCGCTTGTATCCATCCACCAGATCAGCCATGATCTCGGCCACTGTCTCCGCATGACGTATCTGCGATGCTGCTTGGCCTATCTCCAATTCGCCCTCGTGCAGGTCGCCTTCGAAGATACCCTGCTTGGCACGACCACGACCGAGTAGCTCGCGTAGCTCTTCCACGGAAGCACCACGCTGCTCGGCAGCGAATACATCCTGATAGAATTTGTTCTTCAGCAGCCGCGTAGGCGATACAGCCTTGAGCGAAAGCATCGTATCTCCCTCCACAGACTGGCGGCAATGCGCTTTGAAGTCTTCATGAGCGGAGCTTTCTTCACTCAGAGCAAAACGCGTGCCCACCTGTACGGCATCCGCACCCAAGGCCAAAGCAGCGGCAACTGCACGGCCGGAAGCAATCCCTCCGGCAGCAACCACAGGAATGCTCACGGCATCCACCACTTCGGGTATCAGGCAGAGGGTCGTAGTCTCCTCCCGTCCATTATGTCCGCCGGCTTCGAATCCTTCGGCTACGATGGCATCTACACCGGCAGCCTCCGATTTGCGAGCGAATGTGGCACTGCTCACTACATGTATTACCTTGCTACCGGCAGCTTTCAGCTTGGGTGTCCATACCTTCGGACTGCCGGCTGACGTTACCACTACGGGCACATGCTCCCTCATGATGATCTCCATGATCTTGTCCATCTCGGGATAGAGAAGAGGTACGTTCACACCGAAAGGCTTGTCTGTAGCAGCTTTACAAGAACGGATGTGGTGTTCCAGATTGTCCGGATGCATGGATCCCGCACCTATAAGTCCCAAACCACCGCAGTTGCTCACAGCAGAAGCCAGTCTCCAACCGCTGCACCATACCATTCCTCCCGATATGATCGGATGCTCGATACCCAATAATTCGCAAATTCTATTCATTTCTTATTCTTCTTATTTTGTATTGTATCTGTTGTTCTATTGCACTTCGGTTCGTATAGTCTTATCCTTATTCAAACCGACGCACCTTGTAAGAGTACAACCGTACTCACATCTTTCAGGTTCTTGCACCGGCACACAATATTATGAGACGTACAGGAAAGCCCAACTACATGAAAAGCGGCAATTCACGGATATGCCTTTTACAATTCTGTTTCAGATATAAATCTCGACCATAATCACAAAAATAGGAACAAAAGCCGACTTCTACACCCTGCTGTTTCGATGCCGAGGGGAAAGGAACTTCCCCGATGCGATATACCCTACATCCAAGCAGACGACACGCAGGCAGAAGCGAAGAATACGGTATAGGCGGCAAACAGTCTTTTTCGCTTCCCTCTCGCGACTTTCTAAGATCTCATGTGGTTCGTAAAATCAGACAAATGACGTTGCAAAAAACGTGGCGCGAGAAAATTTTCGGTTTGGCTCGGGAATTGAAAAAAAGTCGCGCCGGAACGAAAAACTTCTCAGACGTGTTTTTCAAAATCCACGAACCGCAATTCGGTCGTTTTTGGTTCCAGAAACAGGAGAGCACGGACAAAGAAGAGTGACAGTTTTCCCGTTCATGAAACAGAGAGAAGAGATCTGGGATTGCTTCCATTCATCTAAAAAGGGACTCAAAACTTAACTGAAAAGTGAAATGGATAGGGCACAAAAATTCGTACTTTTGTCAGGATTCAAAGCAAACAAAACCCGTAAACAACAATTCCCCTTTACGAGGGGAGCAGAGTTTTTTCAGATGGCTACAAAACAACGCAAAGGGAGCAGAAGCTCCGGACGAAATACATCCTCCACAAATAGAAGAAAAGAGGGCAACTTTCTACGCCGCATATTCATCACCCCCATACGGGATACTTTCAGCCGCGACAAGGTCGGCTTCGTCTTCGGAGCCATACTGCTGGCCATCGCACTCTATACGGCTATAGCCATAGGTTCGTTCTTCGTACATGGGGGAGTGGATCAGAGCGTGGTGCGGGATGCACCGGTCAGCGACATCCTCCTCGGTCGCGCCCCTGTGGCCAACCTGTGCGGTATCCGTGGTGCAGTATGGGCGGAATGGCTGATGAACGGGCTATTCGGATTCGGAACGCTCTTCCTCCTTTTCTACGTTTTTTCGTTGTCGCTGAAGCTCATGGGCGTTGTCAAGCGCGTATCGATCGTAAAACGACTGATATTCTGCGGTGTGATGACCTTTTGGACGAGCCTTGCAACCGCATTCATCTACAAACTTTCAGGTCTCGAAGGTTTTCTTCGTTGGGGAGGTATGCACGGTCAGGAATGGACACTGTTTCTCGAACGCAATATAGGTAAGGCCGGCCTGATCATAGTTCTGCTCGTCCTTGCCGTCATCATAGCGGTAGTGGTACGCAGTGAATGTATGGGTTTCTTCCGCCGTTTGCTGGGACTAAGCTGGATCTCTATCCCCAAACTGCCGAAGAGGGAGAAGAAAAACAATCATGACGAGTCCGGGGACGAGCAGTTCGGCAATGGCTACGACAGGGGCGAAAGCGAGAATCTCTCGGGCTATCTCAACAATTCGGAATACGAAGACAGCCCCGAGAGTGAAAATGCCGATGAACCGGATGATTATATTCCGGCTCATAAGAAAGAAGAGGAAAATGATTCTTCGCAGTCCATACAGGTGGGATCGATGACTGTGGAACTGGCTCAAGAGGAAGAAAAGGCGGACGAAGCTCTGCTGGCGGAAACCAAAACGGATCCCAGAATGGACTTGGCTTCATACAAGTTCCCTCCTGTCGATCTGCTTACCCAGTACGACCTGCAGCAACCCCCGATCGACATGAACGAGATAGAAGAGAACCAGAAGCGAATTATCGCCACGCTGGACAGCTTCAAGATTCATGTGACACCGATCAAGGCTACAGTAGGCCCGACGGTAACGCTCTATGAGGTTGCACCGGATTCGGGTATCAAAATCAGTCGCATTCGCAACCTGGAGGACGACATCGCCATGAGTCTCAAAGCTGTAGGAGGTATCCGTATCATCGCGCCGATGCCGGGCAAAGGGACGATCGGTATAGAAGTGCCCAACCGAAAGCCACAGACCGTAAGCATGTACTCGGTCTTGACTTCCAAGAAATACCAAGAGTCCGACATGGATCTGCCCGTGGCACTCGGCAAGACGATCACGAATGAAGTGTTCATCTTCGACCTTTGCAAGATGCCTCACCTCCTGATAGCAGGTGCTACGGGACAGGGGAAATCCGTGGGTCTGAACGCCATGATCACCTCTCTCCTGTACAAGAAGCATCCGGCCGAACTGAAGTTCGTACTCGTAGACCCAAAGATGCTGGAGTTCGCTGTCTACGAAGCTATCGAGCGTCACTATTTGGCCAAGCTCCCCGACGAGGACAGAGCCATCGTGACGGATATGACCAAGGTGGTACCCACTCTGAACTCTCTCTGCATCGAAATGGACAATCGCTACCGCATGCTGACGGAAGCACGAGTGAGGAACATCAAGGAATACAACGATCAGATTATCAGTGGCAAGCTCAGCCGCTTGCACGGTCATAAATTTCTGCCCTATATCGTACTGATCGTCGATGAGTTTGCCGATCTGATCATGACATCGGGCAAAGAGGTAGAGCGTCCGATCACCCGCATCGCCCAGAAAGCACGTGCCGCAGGTATTCACATGGTGGTAGCCACCCAGCGACCCTCCACTGACATTATCACCGGTATTATCAAAGCGAACTTTCCGGCACGTATCGCCTTCAAAGTATTCTCCATGATCGACTCCCGAACCATTCTGGACCAACCGGGAGCCAATCAGCTCGTCGGCCGTGGAGATATGCTTTTCTATCAGGGAAAAGACACGGTACGTCTGCAATGCGCTTTCCTCGATACGCCGGAGTGCGAGGCCGTCACCCACCACATTTCGCTTCAGGAAAGTTACACTTCGGCTTATGAGCTGCCGGAGTATGTGCCCGAAGGCGAAGAGGGAGGACTGAAGGCCTTCAATCCGCAGGAGAAAGATCCTCTCTTTGAAGAAGTAGCCCGCATGGTGGTAAACTCACAACAGGGATCCACCTCTAATATCCAGAGAAAGTTCAATATCGGCTACAACCGTGCAGGGCGATTGATGGACCAACTGGAAGGTGCCGGTATCGTTTCGCCGCAGGACGGTAGCAAACCGAGGCAGGTATTGATCCAAGATGAAATGAGTCTGGAACGCTTGTTCGAAACACTCCGATAATCCGAAAGAAACAATGAAGACATCCTTGCACCGGATCCGGATGTTCCGGATCCTCTTTCTGCTCCTTTTCATTCCCGCCACGGGTTTGGCCCAACGCACAGTACAAGGCGAACTCCAAGCAGCAGCCAAGCACCTTGCCAACCCCGATGGGACGCGAATCGACTTTCAGGCAGAGACCATAGCTCCCAATGACATGGGTTCATCACCCCTCTCTTCCGGTAGCCTCATCCTCAAAGGCAATCAGTTTCGTCTCGGCTTCGGCTCTATCACAGCCGTATTCGATGGCCAAAAAACGCTCTCTTACTACGATGCATCCGAGAATACGCTCAACATCTCCCACCCGACGAATGCGGAATTGGCTATGATCAACCCACTGATCATCCTCACCCGATCCGAAGCCGGCTATCGCACAGCCATGCTGCCTCCGACGAAAGGGGGGAACGTAATCGGCCTCACGCCCAAAACGGCTAACGGGATCAAACGAATCGAGCTACAGGTCAGCACCCAAGGCTCACGCCCGACCGGTGCCATGATTATTCTGGAAGATGGGACAAGGATCGTGACAAAAATCACCGGTATCAGTCCGACAAAAGCATCTTCCGAACTGTTCCGACTTGCCAAAAAAGACTACCCCAACGTAGAAGTCATCGATCTCAGATAATAAAACTCCTGCTAAGCCCGTTTTCCTGTTGGAACAAAGAGATCATCAACAAACGAAAAATCCATGAATCGAACAGTGAAAACCCTGGGAATCTTTCTTATCGGTATGCTGACCTTCCTTGTCGGGGCAGCGGAAAACTCTACGAAATCGCTCGTTGGGACGTGCTGGAGGAGGCACCTTTCTCCCGAAGAAATCAATCTGTCGGCAGACAACGTCAGCCCTTCTTTCAAAGCCTATATGGAGCTGGCATTCAACGAAGGGAACAAAGCCATGCTCACCATCCGAATAGAAGGAATGGGAACAAAACCGGCGGAATCGAAAGAGGAAATCTACTACGAATGCAACGGCAACGATGAGGTTATCATCATTACCAAACGAGACGGAGGCGTAGAGGATAGAGAGAAAGCAGCCATCAGCTGGATGGACGAAACGATGAAGTTAGTCACCGAAGGAGAAGAACAGATCTTCAAGCTCATCAGGAAAAAGTAATCCTCCGCTACCCCACTATCTCTTCCGTTCGGAATGGAAGCAGAAAGGGAAAGAGGATATGCCCCATGCATTTCGGTGCCGGCATATCCTCTTTTCTATTGCAGCTATCACTGCCGGCGAAACGGCGTTCTCGGTCAGTCTAACCTGCGAGAGCCATCACCGATAACCACATTGTACACCTTGGGTTCGCGGCCGAATCGCTCCTTGAATCTCTTCTTGGCATTCTCGATGAAGAGATCGTAGAGTTCTTTCTTCACGAGGTTGATCGTACAACCTCCAAATCCGCCACCCATAACGCGCGAACCGGTCACGCCACAATCCCGGGCTATGCCGTTGAGGAAGTCGAGCTCTTCGCAGCTCACCTCATAGAGACGACTCATACCATCATGCGTCTCGTACATTTTCTGCCCTACGGTTTCGTAGTCGTCACGCTCCAGAGCATCGCACACATCGAGCACTCGCTGCACTTCTTCGATAACGTACTCGGCACGCATATAATCCTCGGCAGAGACTTCGCCCTTCACCTCTTCCAGCATACTCATGGAAGCATCTCGCAGGAACTCCACTTCGGGATGTTTTTTCTTAATCTCCTTGACCACGTTTTCGCAGGACTCTCTCCTTTTATTATACGCAGAGGAAGCAAGCTCATGCTTTACGACCGAATCCAAAAGCACCAGCCTGTAGCCTTGGGGATGGAATGGGAAGTAGCGGTGTTCGAGGGTCTTGCAGTCCAAACGGATAAGATGGTCTTTCTTCCCGAAAAGGCTGGCAAACTGATCCATGATACCGCACTTCACGCCCACGTACTTATGCTCCGTAGCCTGACCGACCTTGGCTAATTCGAATTTGTCGATCCTGCCGTTGCCGAAGAGTTCGTTCAGGGCAAAAGCATAGGTGCTTTCCAAGGCTGCCGAAGAGGACATGCCGGCTCCGAGCGGAATATCTCCGGAGAAGGCCGTATTGAATCCCTTTACCTCCACGCCTCGGGCTATCATCTCGCGACAGACGCCATAGATATACTTGGCCCAAGTGGCACGGGGAGCATCGTCCGGCCCGAGCCCGAACTCCACATAGTCCTTGAGGTCGATCGAATATGCCCTTACCTTGTCCGATCCATTCGGCTTTATTTCGGCCATGACGCCCTTGTCTATAGCACCGGGGAAGACGAAACCTCCGTTGTAGTCCGTGTGTTCGCCGATCAGATTGATGCGCCCCGGAGAGGTGAAGATCTGACCCGTAGATCCGTCAAAGTGCTTGATGAATCTACTCCTTACGAAGTCTAATTCCATAATTTCTGCTTGTTTATGTTTGGGTTGGTATAAAATCCTTGTGAGAAGATCATTCGACGGTACCGAATCGGAACGCCGTCCGGGACTCGAATACTTCGCCAGGGCGCAAGAGGGTCGTAGGATAATTCGGTTTGTTCGGCGAATCGGGATAGTGCTGCGTCTCGAAACAAACGGCCGAACGAGCCGGATAACGCCGGTCGGACTTCCCCTTCAGCTTTCCGCTCATCCAGTTGCCCGTGTACACCTGCATACCCGGTTCGGAGGAATAGACATCCAATACGATTCCGGTCTTGGGCGATACGCAACGGCAGCAGAAGCCATATGCCCCCAAGGGCTTGTCCACGATAAAGGTATGATCGTATCCCTTTGCCCAAATGAGCTGATCCATCGCACTGTCGATCCGATCCCCTATGCCGTGAGGCATGAGGAAATCGAACGGCGTCCCCTCTACCTCGGCCGGTTCGCCGTAGGGAATGGCCGTATCGTCTGTGGGGAGATAATGCCGGGCTTGTATCATGAGGGTATGATCATGTACGGAGGGATCGCCTGCACCCGAGAGATTGAAATAGGAGTGATTGGTCAGATTCAGAACCGTAGGAGCATCCGCCGTAGCGCGATAGTCTATGTGCAATGCGCCTTCATCCGTGACGCTGTAAATGATCCGAACGACCAGCTCGCCCGGATACCCCTCCTCTCCATCTGCCGACACGTATTCCAGCACAAGCGAAGAGGGGCCGGCGGATTTCACCTCCCACACCTTCGTATTAAATCCGCTGATGCCGCCATGCAGGGAGTTCGGCCCATTGTTGATCGGCAGGCTGTAGCTTCTGCCATCTATGGAGAAAGAACCGCGAGCAATCCGGTTGGCATACCTGCCGCAGACGGCACCGAAGTACTGCTCCTCCGAGTCGATGTATTCCTGTAGGGAGTCGTGCCCCAAGACGACGTCCACCCGATTGCCGTCTTTGTCCGGCACGATGAGAGAAACGATTCGGGCACCGTAGTTGGTAATATAAGCGTCTATTCCTTTTCGATTGGTCAAATGGTAGAGATCCACGTCCTTACCATCGAGGCAGGAGGCAAAGGCGGATCGTTGCGGAAGGCTGATCTGATTCATTTTGCAGTCTGTTTTTTAGCACCTTCCAAATATAGACAATCCACAGCTAAGTATATACAAATCATCTCACCAAGACAAGCCGACAAGACTTATTATTCAGCATGCCCAAACTAATATTAGTTTTGGCTGAAACTAATATTAGATTCGGTAAAATCTAATATTAGATTTTGAGAGAAGCTCTACAATTACAAAAAGAAGAGAATGAAAGAGGGACTGTGTCGCGAATGACACAGCCCCCCTTTCTCTTTTTTCTCTTTCTTTTTCGGAAAGCTTAGAGCTTAGGCCCTGCTGCTACGAGAGCCTTGCCGGCATCGTTGCCCGTGAACTTGACGAAGTTCTTGGTGAAACGTTCGGCCAGATCCTTTGCTTTCGTCGTCCACTCGGTGGCATCGGCATAGGTGTCGCGCGGATCGAGGATATTCGGATCCACACCGGGCAGAGCCGTCGGCACCTTGAAGTCGAAGAAAGGAATAGCCTTGGTCGGAGCCTTGTCTATGGAGCCGTCGAGGATGGCATCGATGATACCGCGCGTATCCTTGATGGAGATACGCTTGCCCGTACCGTTCCAACCCGTATTGACGAGGTAAGCCGTAGCTCCTACCATCTCCATTTTCTTCACAAGCTCCTCGGCATACTTCGTAGGATGGAGCGAGAGGAAAGCCGCTCCGAAGCAAGCGGAGAAAGTAGGCGTAGGCTCCGTGATGCCGCGCTCGGTACCGGCCAGCTTGGCGGTAAAGCCCGAGAGGAAGTAGTACTTGGTCTGCTCCGGAGTCAGGATGGAAACGGGAGGCAACACGCCGAAAGCATCGGCCGAGAGGAAGATCACCTTCTTGGCATGGCCGGCTTTGGACACGGGCTTCACGATGTTGTCGATATGGTAGATCGGATAAGAGACGCGGGTATTCTCCGTCACGGACTTGTCGTCGAAGTCGATCTTACCGGCGGCATCCACGGTCACGTTCTCCAGCAGCGCATCGCGGCGGATGGCATTGTAGATGTCCGGCTCGTTCTCGCGGCTCAGGTTGATCACCTTGGCGTAGCATCCGCCTTCGAAGTTGAAGATACCGTCCTCGTCCCAGCCGTGCTCGTCGTCGCCGATCAGCTTGCGCTTCGGGTCCGTACTGAGCGTGGTCTTGCCCGTACCGGACAGACCGAAGAAGATAGCCGTCTCCTTCTCGTCCATGCTCGTATTGGCAGAGCAGTGCATGGAGGCCATGCCGCGCAGGGGAAGGAGGTAGTTCATGTAGGAGAACATACCTTTCTTCATCTCACCGCCGTACCATGTGTTCAGGATCACCTGCACCTTCTCGGTCAGGTTGAACACGACGGCCGTCTCGGAGTTCAGTCCCAGCTCCTTGTAGTTCTCCACCTTCGCTTTGGAAGCGTTCATCACCACGAAGTCGGGTTCGCCGTAGTTGGCCAGCTCCTCTTCCGTGGGGCGGATAAACATATTCTTGACGAAGTGCGCCTGCCAGGCCACCTCCATGATAAAGCGGATTTTCAACCGTGAGCTTTCGTTGGCACCGCAGAACGTGTCCACGACGAAAAGACGTTTGCCGGAGAGCTGTTCCACGGCCAGCTTTTTGATGCTCTTCCACGCCTCCGGAGTCACGGGCTTGTTGTCGTTCTTGTATTCGTCCGACGTCCACCAGATGGTGTTTCGGGTCGTATCGTCCATGACGAAGAACTTATCCTTGGGCGAACGACCCGTATAGACACCGGTCATCACATTGACTGCTCCCAGTTCGGTAAGCTGTCCTTTCTCAAAGCCTTCGAGACCGGCTTTGGTCTCTTCTTCAAAAAGGAACTCGTAAGATGGGTTGTGGATAATCTCAGTGGCATTGAGGATGCCGTACTTTGTCAAATCTAATTTGCTCATTACCTGAATAATTAAGTTTGTTCTAAAATCTCTGTTGCAAGTCTCGTCCAATCGTCCCCGACCAACTACAAGAAGCTCGTCCCGCAAGACGGGATCGGGTGACCCTCGAGACCGAGCAAAGATATATAAATTCTTCAGGAACCAATAACGCCGTTTCCGTCCGAGATCGATACCGAAACGATGGGATTCCGAGGGCGGATTAAAGGGGCAAAGCAACCGCTCTTCTATATAAACTTCGTAAGTTTGTCCGCACAATAAACGAACCACTCCCGTCAGGGGCAAAAACATTCAATACAATGACGATAGAACAATTCAATTTCGCCGGCAAGAAAGCCTTCGTGCGCGTCGATTTCAACGTTCCCCTCGATGACAACTTTAAGATCACCGACGACACTCGCATCCGTGCTGCTCTCCCCACTCTCCGCAAGATCATAGCCGACGGCGGTATGGCCATCATCGGCTCTCATCTGGGACGCCCCAAAGGCGTGGCACCGGAGTTCTCCCTCCGGCATATCCTGCCGCACGTATCCGAACTGCTCGGCGTGGACGTCCTCTTCGCCGACGACTGCATCGGGGCCGATGCCATGGACAAAGCGGCCAAACTCAAAGCCGGCCAAGTGCTGCTGCTCGAAAATCTCCGCTTCTATGCCGAAGAGGAAGGTAAGCCGCGCGGACTCTCCGACGATGCTTCGGACGAAGAGAAAGCCGCAGCGAAGAAAGCCGTCAAGGCTGCTCAGAAAGAGTTTACCCAAAAGCTGGCTTCCATGGCCGACTGCTACGTGAACGATGCTTTCGGCACAGCCCATCGGGCGCATGCTTCTACGGCACTGATCGCTGACCACTTCGACCGAGACCACAAAATGTTCGGCTACCTGATGGAGAAAGAAGTAAAAGCCGTGGAGAGAGTGCTGCACGACATCAAGCGGCCGTTCACCGCCATCATGGGAGGCTCCAAGGTATCAACCAAGATAGAAATCATCGAAAATCTGCTCAACAAAGTGGACAATCTGATCCTGACCGGCGGAATGACCTATACCTTCACCAAAGCGGCAGGCGGTCGCATAGGCGTCTCCATCGTGGAGGACGACAAGCTGGATTTGGCTCGCGACATCGTGAAGAAAGCAGCCGAAAAGGGCGTCAATCTGATACTCTCCGTCGATACGCGAGTAGCCGACAGGTTCGACAACGATGCAGCCACCCAAGTATGCAGCAATATGGAGATACCCGATGACTGGATGGGGATGGACATAGGCCCCCGGTCGATCGAGAAATTCCGCAAAGTAATACTCGAATCCAAAACGATCCTTTGGAACGGCCCCACGGGGGTATTCGAATTTGACAACTTCTCCATAGGCTCGAAAGCCGTCGGCGAAGCCATTGTGGAAGCTACGGCCAATGGAGCCTTCTCGCTCGTGGGAGGAGGAGACAGCGTTTCCTGCGTGAACAAATTCGGCCTTGCCGATAAGGTATCCTACGTCTCCACGGGTGGAGGAGCCTTGCTCGAAGCCATCGAGGGCAAGACCCTCCCCGGCATTGCAGCCATCCAAGGATAATCCCCCCAAAAGGAAGGATATTAACAAGCAATATGTACTGAAAAAGTGGAATTAAACCCCGAAAGCCCATCGTCTGACTTTCGGGTTTTTTCCATTGAAGCGAAGATATAATACAGAACCAATGTACCAACGAGAACTATTCCGACACGAATGGCGGCGCACGATCCGCTCCACCATCTCGGCACAGAGCGTTGCCATAACGATATTTTGGGCCATTTACTTCCTGTTCGTAGGCGTGAGCCTCTTTGTTTTCGGTCTTATCTTTCCGATAGCGATCAAGGACGGCTTTCCGGCACTTACTGCCATTCAGATCATGACCGGACTCATTCCTTTCCTGATGCTTGCCGGTCTGGTGATCCGCCTTTTCCTGCAACCGCTCAATTATATAAATGAAAACTACTATCGGCAGCTACCGATACCGCGCAAAGCCATAGCACGGTATCTTATATTCCGCCCATTGGCCAATCCGATCAACTACTACGTCTTCGTCTTCCTCTTTCTGCCCTACAGCATCATGACGGGAATAGAAGGAGGGGCAACCGATTTTGCTGTAGCTCTCGTCACCCTGCTGCTGCTTACACTGACCAATATGCTCCTGGCTCCATACCTGAAGCGCATACTAGGCGATGGCATCCGATTCTATATCATCGTCATCGGTGCCATAGCTCTCATGCTCGCTGCCGAGATCACCGGATTCGTGCCTTGGTCGGACTATCTGTTCCGCTTCGTCTCATCCCTTCCGGTATATGTCGTATGGATCTGCTTGGCATTGATTTCGGTCGGAACGTATATAGCGAGCCAGCGGTATTTCAGACTGCATCGCTATGCCAAAGAGCGCACCAAGTCCGGCAACACGGAGCGGTACCACAGTCTGAACTTCGTCCGTCAGCATGGTATCATAGGCGAGGTGATAGCACTGCATATCAAGCTCATCCTACGCTCCAAACGCCTTCGCAGTACTTTCATTTTTTCCTTCCTGTTTATATTGTACGGCCTTCTCTTCTACAAGGAAAGCAATATAGACAAGATGACCGCATATGCGATGATCGCCAATATCATCGTCAGCTCCCTGATGCTGATGCAGCAGCAATTCGTGATACGGTGGGACTGTGGTTTCTTCGACGGGCTGATGGCGCAAGCCATAACCTCCCGAACCTACATCCGCAGCCACTATATCATC
The DNA here is from genome assembly GCF_000765945.1 of Porphyromonas gulae. Taxonomy (NCBI): domain Bacteria; kingdom Pseudomonadati; phylum Bacteroidota; class Bacteroidia; order Bacteroidales; family Porphyromonadaceae; genus Porphyromonas; species Porphyromonas gulae. The sequence continues at coordinate 51,545 of NZ_JRAT01000010.1, read as the reverse complement.
CTGATGATACTCAATGCTGCCAGCTTCATCCTGAGTACACCCTATTTCCTGATGGGAGAGGAGATCGCCTACCTGCACATCTCGCTCTTCCTATGGAACAGCGGCTTGGGAACGATCTTCATCCTGCTAATGGCATCCTTCAATAAAGGCTACATAGAGGTAATGTCGGGAAGCGTAATGAACCAGCAAGGCACTTCGATGGTCAATATCCTGATAGCGTTGCCGACGATGATGGTCGCCCCGTTTTTGTTGGTTGTACTGAAGTGGCTCACCGATACACGTACGGCCGAAATCGCCATCGGTCTGATCGGTCTGATCGCCCTCCTGGTGCACAAGCCTCTTCTGAGCTTCTGCACACGCGTTTTCTCTCGTCAGAAACACGCTTTGGCAGAAAGCTTCCGCGAACGCAAATAATTTTGACGACAATCTTTAGACCACTGCAATAGATATGATACAAATAACCGATCTGAGCAAAAAATACAACGGAGTTACCGTACTGGATATTCCCCGTCTCTCCATAAGCCACGGCGAAACCTTCGGTTTGGTAGGCAATAACGGTGCCGGCAAGACTACCCTCTTCCGCCTCGTCCTCGATCTGATCAAAGCCGATAGCGGAAGCATCTCCATCGACGACATCCCCGTAGCGGGCAGTGACGATTGGAAGGGCCGTGTCGGAGCCTTCCTCGACGAAAGCTTCCTCATCGGCTTCCTGCGTCCGGAGGAGTACTTCGATTTCATCGGCAAACTCCATCACCTCGACAAGGAGGAGATAGAGCGTTTTCTCGACTACATGTCGCCCCTCTTTGCCGATGAAGTTTTGGGCAAGAACAAACTCATCCGGGACTTTTCCAAAGGGAACCAAAAGAAAATAGGCATAGCCGCTGCCATGCTCTCTCGCCCCGATATATTGATCCTCGACGAACCGTTTACGGCACTCGACCCCTCGTCACAAATACGGCTGAAGAAAATGCTCAACGAACATGCAGCCCAATACGGTACCACCATGCTTATCTCCAGCCACGACCTCAACCACGTGACCGAAGTCAGCAGCCGTATCGTAGTGCTGCAAAAAGGCGAAATCATCAAAGACCTCCAAACAAACGAACAGACCCTATCCGAACTGGAGCAACACTTCGCCATCGAGGAATAAAACGACCGGAGTAAAGCCGATTCGATCCTTGGGAATTAGTCCCTTCGTCACCGCCCCTTTGGGGCAATATCCGCAATCCACCTCTTCCGAAATACGCGCCGCAAACGCTCCGATTGCGGCGCGTGTTTGCCGAACAAAGTGGCGCGAGATTTTTTTCGTTTTGGCTCGTAATTTTTTTACTCCCCGCGCCAAAACGAAAAAGTTCTCGCACCATGTTTTTTGGCGTTATAAACAGGAAAATTTTGGCGCGCAAACCAAACGAATCCGAGATGATGCCTTCCTCATTTTCATTCACGTTCGTAGGGAAAGATCATCCTGCTCGTTGGCTATCTGTCTTTCAGGTATTTATCATTTTCATTCCGTGGAAATCCGCATACGATCCTCAAGATCGGGATCGAAAAACACGTTAAAATAAGTGGCAGATATGCGAAATAATTGCTATATTAGCATAAACAACACTCCGTAGAGGAAGCCAACAAAACGACGATGAGTTACCTCAAATTCGACAAAACGCTCATGGCGAATCTGGACGAATCGCTTCAGCGCGAATACATCCGTACCAATCGAAAAGGGGCTTATTCCAGCTCTACGATAGTAGGCTGCAACACCCGTAAATATCATGGTCTGTTGGTCGTTCCCATCCCGGAGCTGGGGGATCAGAATCGCGTGCTGCTGTCGTCGCTGGATCTGACCATTATCCAGCATGGAGCGGAGTTCAACGTAGCGGTTCATCACTACAAGGGAGGAGTCATCAGCCCGAACGGTCATAAGTATATCCGCGAGTACAATGTGGATATAATACCGGCCACCATCTTTCGCGTGGGAGGAGTGGTGCTCAAGCGCGAACAGGTATTCTGCCACTACATCAATCGTACCATATTCAAGTACACCCTGATGGAAGCACATAGCGATACGCTACTGCGCTTTCGTCCCCTGCTTGCTTTCAGAAGCGTGACAGCCCTCACTCACGAAAACGGGCAGATCGAACGCGGACATATCCCGGCCCGAAACGGCATAGGGATCAGCCTCTACAAGGGTTATCCCCATCTCTTCATGCAGTTCAGCAAAGAGCCCGAATACCGCGAGGAGGGATATTGGTACAAAGACTTCGAATACCCCAAGGAAAAAGAGCGCGGATACGAGTGTACGGAGGATCTTTACATGCCCGGCACATTCGAGATTCCCATAAAAAAAGGAGAATCCATCTACTTTGCCGCCGGTCTTGAAGAGGCCAATCCGAATACCCTCCGAACGACATTTGCCAAGGAAGTACGAGAGCGCATCCCTCGCGAAGATTTTTTCAGCTGCTTGAGGAATGCAGCCCACCAGCTCTACTACCGCCCTACCCCCGACGATGGCTACCTTCTGGCCGGCTATCCGTGGTTCGACGTTCGAGCTCGCGATCTGCTCGTGGCACTGCCCGGCTGTACCCTGTGTGTAGAAGCACCGGAGCGATTCGAACGCATCGTCAATACCGTCATTCCTGCGATGGAACGCTACATGCGACTGCATCAAGATGACGACACCATACACGGACTGCACGAGCCGGACGTTGGGATTTGGGCTATTTGGGCCATCCAGCAGTATGCACGCCGCAACGGCTTGGAAGCAGCCAAGAGATTCGGCACCTTCGTCAGCGAAGTGGTATCTTATTATCTGTCCGCCGAGCACCCGACGGCACAAATTCGTGAAAACGGTCTCCTCTACGTCTTCGGCACAGGCTTCCCGTTAAGTTGGATGGATGCCAAACTGAACGGCAAAGCCGTTGTCCCCCGTGAGGGCTATCTCGTCGAATTGAATGCTCTCTGGTACAATGCCCTCTGCTTCGAGCGAGAACTCAATGGGGAAAAACCGGAGATCGGCGAAATCATCAGCCGGATCGAAAGATCCTTCCCCGATACATTTCTGAATTGCTACAACTATCTCTTCGATTACGTTCGGGATGGCAAAGCTCAGGACTGGAGCGTACGCCCGAACATGCTCTTCGCCATATCCCTCCCCTACTCCCCACTACAACGCGACCGGCAGCTACAAGTACTCGAGATCATCACAAGAGAACTGCTGACACCGAAAGGGCTTCGAAGCCTAAGCCCCAAGAGCGAAGGCTACCGGCCTTACTGCCGTGGCAAACAAGAAGAACGGGAGCTGGCCTACTACAACGGTTCGGTATGGCCTTGGCTGCTGGGACAATACACCGAAGCCTATCTGCGTTTATACGGGAATAGCGGAGTGACCTTTCTCGAAAGGATGCTTATCGGCATGGAAGAGGAACTACAGATGCACGGTATCGGCACCGTCTCGGAGTTGTTCGACGGCAATCCGCCTTTTATGGGGCGCGGAGCCATCTCTTTTGCTATGAGCGTAGGAGAGATATTGAGAGCCAAAGAACTACTGAACAGGACAGAATCCGATATGCACCTGAGTGTACGTCATATGTACAATTATACAAAATGGAAAAGATGAAAGCGTTGATGTTCGGTTGGGAGTTCCCCCCACATATCCTCGGCGGATTGGGGACAGCCAGCTATGGCCTTACCAGAGGGATGGCCATGCAGCCCGACATGGATATTACTTTCGTCATCCCCAAACCGTGGGGAGATGAGGACAAGAGTTTCCTCCGGCTCATAGGTACCAACTGCACTCCCATAGTGTACAAGAATGTCCCCACCGAAACGGTGACCCAGCTCTTGGGCAACCGAATGGATCTCCGGACATACGAGGATCTGCGCAGCAACATTTATGCCGACTTCAGCTACAAGAAGACGGATGCCCTCGGCTGTATCGAATTCTCCGGACGCTATCCGGACAATCTGCTGGAAGAGATCAATAACTACTCCATCGTAGCAGGCGTGATAGCACGTACCATCCCGTGCGATGTGATCCACTCCCACGACTGGCTCACCTATCCGGCTGGTATACATGCCAAAACGGTTACGGGGAAGCCGCTCGTAGTTCATGTGCACGCTACGGACTTCGATCGCAGCAGGGGCAATGTGAATCCCCAAGTCTTTGCCATCGAGAAGGACGGTATGAACCATGCGGATCATATCATCACGGTCAGCAATCTGACCAGACGGACCGTCATCGAAAAGTACGGACAGCATCCCGACAAGGTGACCACGGTGCACAATGCGGTGGAGCCTCTACCTGCCTCCATTCTGGCTTTGCCCGACAAACGAGGCGTACAGGACAAGGTAATTACCTTCCTCGGACGAATCACGATGCAGAAAGGCCCCGAATACTTCGTCGAAGCAGCGGCCAAAGTGCTCGAACGGACAGCTAACGTACGATTCGTAATGGCCGGAAACGGCGACATGATGGACGCCATGATCAGGCTGGCAGCCCGACACAAGATAGCCGACCGCTTCCACTTCACCGGATTTATGAAAGGCGAACAGGTGTACGAGGTATTCAAGGCAAGTGATGTCTATGTGATGCCATCCGTATCAGAGCCTTTCGGCATCTCTCCTCTCGAAGCCATGCAGTGCGGAGTACCCTCCATTATTTCCAAACAGAGCGGATGTGCCGAGATTCTGAACTACGCCATCAAAGTGGACTATTGGGACATCAATGCCATGGCGGATGCCATGCACGCACTTATAGCCTATCCGGAGCTGCACACTTTCTTGCGCGACGAGGGGCTGCGAGAGGTGAACAATATCAAGTGGGAGACTGCCGGACAAAAGGTACGCGACATATATAATAAAGTAACAGGACGATGAAACATATCTGCTTATACTTCCAAATACATCAGCCGTTTCGTCTGAAACGATACCGTTTTTTCGACATCGGGAACGACCATTACTACTACGATGACTTCCGCAATGAAGAGATCATGCGACGGATCACACAGAAGTGCTATCTGCCGGCCAATCTGCTTTTGAAGGAAATCATTGCCAAGCATCCCGAATTTCGAGTAGCATTCTCTATTTCCGGCACTGCTTTGGAACAGCTGGAATCCTATTCGCCGGAGGCTTTGGACACCTTCAGGGATTTGGCCGAAACGGGCTGTGTAGAATTTCTGGCCGAAACCTACGCTCATTCCCTTTCGTCGCTCTATGATCCCGAAGAGTTTTACAATCAGACGATGATCCACAGCCGTCGGATCGAAGAGCTGTTCGGCGTAAAACCCCGGGTGCTGCGCAATACAGAGTTGATCTTCTCCGACGACATTGCCACCCAAGTGGCGGAGATGGGCTTTCAAGGGATGCTCACGGAAGGAGCCAAGCACATACTCGGATGGAAGAGTCCGAACTATCTGTACAAGGCCGGAGCTGCTCCGGAGCTGTCTCTCTTGCTCCGCAATCCGAGGCTGAGCAATGCCATCAGTGCCATGTTCACCCGCTACGACTGGAACGAATATCCGCTGACGGCAGACAAGATGATCCGTTGGATCCAAGAGACTCCCGAAGAGGAGCAGATATTCAATCTCTTCATGAACTACGAAGTCTTGGGATCGCTCCATCCGCAGGAGTCGGGTATTTTCGATTTCTTCCGTGCACTCCCTTCATTGGCGGAGAAGAGCGAACAGGTCAAGTTCGCCACGCCATCGGAGTTGATAGAGTCCTACAGCCCCGTAGCCAAGTTCTCCTCCATCTACCCCATAAGCTGGGTGGGGGAAGAAAAAGATACCGGCACGTGGCTGGGCAATGTGCTACAACAGGGAGCACGCGACAAACTCGAACAATGGGGCGAACGTGTACGTATGATCGACGATCAGCGTATGCTACAGGACTGGCTCTATCTACAGAGTGCCGACCACTTCTACTATATGAAAACTCGTGGCGGAGACGCCGGCAACTTCAGCCCGTACGAAACGCCTTACGATGCTTTCAACAACTATCTGAATGTGCTCAGCGACTTCCTGCTTCGCGTAGAAGCCCGCTACCCTTCTACGATAGAAAACGAAGAGCTGAAAGCCTTGCTGACCACAATCAGAAATCAGGATAAACAAATCAAAAAATTAGAAGAGACAATCAAACGTCAAAAAACGAAAACAGCATGAAAAAAGTAATTTTTAGTCTGGCTATCATCTTGGCCGGCATATTCTCCATGAATGCTCAGAGTGCTATCCGCAAGGGCGACGTTTCGCTCAACGTCGGTATGGGTATCGGTTCTCATCACGGATCGGCTGCATTTATGCCCACTGTAGACCTCGAAACCGGCATCATCAGCGGTCTTGCCAGAGGCAAAGGTGCCATTACCGTAGGAGGTCGCCTTGGTTATTACGGCACGGAGCACGATTTCTCGGCCATCATTTTAGCCACTAAATTGGACTTTCATTATCAGCTGGCTTCTGCTGTCGATGGCTATTTAGGTCAGACTCTGGGAGGCTATTTCGGCAATGATACCGGCTTTGTCTACGGTATTCATCTCGGAGCACGCTTCTTTGTCCAGCGCGATTTTGCACTGTTCTCGGAAGTATCGGCCGGTTGGGCTACTCCCTATGTCATGGTAGGGGTTAGTTTCAGACTATAACAGAGAATCCTTTTGGTCTTTCCTCCACCGCTTTCGACATGTGATACGGGCAAACTTGCTGAACAACATATTTTTTCCTTTGGCGGTTTATTCGATTTGCACGACTTTTGCGGACGGAAAGCTCAAGATCTTCTGAAAAACCTGAGAACCCATTTGCTATTGAAATTGAAATGAATCCACAAGAGGCTGCCTCTCGGAACAGTTCCGAAAGAGGCAGCTTCTCTTTTTTAGATCGATTCCTATTTGCAAAGGGTTTCCTTGTCCAGTAAGAAAAAAAGAAGATTACAAACTGATCCCTTCCTCTTTACTTTTGATAACATTTTCAAGTCTGATCTTCTTGTTGCTATTCTTACGTAAAGTATATCTGATTAGTACCCAAGGGCAAAAAGAAACATCGGTCATCCTAACCTTGTGATAAGTGTTAAATGATCCGGTTTGAGTAAATGTTTCGTTGCTTAGTGTTCTGACAAAGTTCTGAAGAGCTATGGCTATATATAGGTTAGGAGTGATATTGTAATTTACCTGATATTGTGCATATATAGGAGATAAGTATTTTGTCTGAGTATATGGAGTATAGGTATAATCACTCCATGAAATATCTCCACCTAATGTCCATTTGTTCAAAAATAGCCAAAGGCCAGCATTTACAGACCAACTATGCTTAGCCTCAAAACCCGTAAAATAATCTGTATTTCGAGTTCCTCCCACATAGCAGTTTCCCTTTCTATTTTTCATGTTATAGCGGAGATTAGTGCCCCATGCAAGACGAGCGAATTTACCACTGTTTCTGAATGTATTGATTTGTATATTATCTTCCAAATATGCATATGGCTCAATGACATCGGTAAATAGGTTGTATAAAACATTCGGAGAAAAAGTAAATTGATGCACCTTCAATGTATAAGAGCCTTGTATACTGTGTTTTTGCTGTGGTGTCAAGGCTGAGTTTCCTTTGACAATAACCAGAGGATCGGTAGAAGTATTGTAAGGGTTAAGTTGTCCTTCAGTAGGTGCCTGATTCGTCAGTTTGTAGCTCAAACGAACATTATTTTTCTTATTGAATTGGTAATTCGTAGACAAGGAAAGACGTGGTCTGATATAATTGTTGGTTTCTGTAGCAGCTTGTAGATATACATATTCTAATCCGCCAGAGACCATATACATCCATGCACCCATTCTTCCACCATATCCTGCAATAGATATTCATCCCACCTACGATGTTTGAAAACTGGCAGATTTTCATTCTTCTTCTCTATGTTATCATGGATGACTCTAGTACTACTGCCTATCAGCAAACTACTACCATTATCCCATATTTTTGAATAGGTGATGTCTAAATTAGCAGAAGAACGGCTATTATCATAGATGTATTCATTCAGATAATTTCGACTTTGATACTCCTCCTGACGCTGACCATTATTGTCATTACCATTTCGGTTATATCCAAACATTACTTCCAAATTGGAGGCTTTTGAGAAATCATGTTTGTAGTATAGGCCAGCAGTAATGACATAACTATCATTTTGATTTGTAGATCTGTACAAAAAGCTCATGTCATTTGTTGTTTTCAATGAGCCACTCCCCCATGTTTCTTGTTTCTGTTTCGTAGTGATACCATAGAGCTGTGCAGCCATATAATCTTTTTCGGAAAGACTCCACTTTAAAATCAATTCTCCCAACAAACTCTGTTTATTATTCCGAGAAGTACCCGAAGCTTTTTTAAAGTAGTTAGTATTCTTTTGCCACATTTCGATTTGAGAGTCATCATTGTATGTTCCGCTCAAAGAAGCACGTCCATATAGTGAGACTTTAGAGTTACCCACTTCGAAATATCCAACACCAAATCCTTCACGTATAGGTATATCTGTACGTGCAGCCACTTGATAAAATTGATATGGATTGCGCTTTGGCTTCAGCTTTATATTAAGAAGGGTCTTAATTCCTTTCTGTAGGTATTTGGCATTTACTACATCAACTATTTCTACCGATAAAATGTCCTGCGGATCAATAGGGGTGATACCTGTATTGACTAATTTTCCATCAATCAGGACATATGGCGATGTACCATCATCCAACTTTACTGATTGCAAAGCTTGGTTTACCCTCAGTCGGGGTATCTCACTCAATGCTTTATATGGATCACCACTCTTTTTAGCATTAGAAGACAAGTAATAAATTTCTCCGGTAGCCGTTTGTTTTCTGCGTTCTGCAGTCACTACGACCTCATCCAAAGTATGATCCAAATCCTTTAGCAAAAGGAATTCTAAATTTGTAATATCCTTGTCCAAATGATAGAAGTTTTCTTGTTCAGAAAAACCCAACAAGCTGATTGATAAAAAATAATCACCCTGTGGTATCTTGCTTAAGCCAAAATTCCCTTGCTCATTTGTCAGACCCATTGCTACTATAGAGTCTTTGGAAGAAAGGAGTATTTGAACATCCTTAAGAGGCTTTTTATCCCGATCAATAACCCTCCCCGAAATCTTATATTGAGCAAAAAGTGTAGTTACACTAATTCCTGATAAAAAGAGGATCAAGCAGCTGAATCTAAGTATTATAAAGATTTTCTTTACCATTGGAGTTCGACAATATTACCAAGCCTCTTGCTTCTAAACAAGATGAAGCTCAACTAACATTTAAGTATTACATTCTGTTTCGGGGTTTATTCCTTTCGGGCTATGTCGCAAAGCGATACTGCTGTCAGCGAGCGAAATGTCCTTTGGCGATGAGATACTCGGCTATCTGAACGGCGTTGAGTGCAGCCCCTTTCCGAATCTGATCCGATACGCACCAGAAAGCCAAACCGTTGGGATTGGCCAAATCCTGCCGAATGCGCCCCACTATTACAGGATCTTGCTCCGTACCGAAGAGGGGCATGGGATACCGTCTCTCTGACGGCTCATCGCACAGCATCACTCCGGGAGCTTTGGCAAAGGCTGTGCGAGCTTCTTCGGGAGTGATAGGGCGTTCCGTTTCCACCCAAATAGCCTCGGAGTGGGCACGCATGACAGGTACACGCACACAGGTGGCACTCACCATCACATCGCTATGCATGATACGCTTGGTCTCGCGATACATCTTCATTTCCTCCTTGGTGTAGTCGTTGTCCGTAAAGACGTCGATCTGTGGAATCAAGTTATACATCAACTGGTAAGCGAATTTATCCACGGTAGGTTTCTCTCCACGAGCCAACTCTCCGGCCTGCTGTACCAACTCCGCCATACCCAGTGCACCTGCACCGCTGGCAGCCTGATACGTGGCCACGTGTACACGACGTATATGAGAAAGGTCTTCTATCGGCTTGAGTGCCACCACCATCTGAATCGTGGTACAGTTCGGATTGGAGATGATATTGCGAGGGTGTACCAAGGCATCATCTCCATTCACCTCCGGCACCACGAGAGGAACATCTTCCTGCATGCGGAAAGCACTGGAATTATCGATCATCAGAGTGCCATGGCGAGTTATCGTATCGGCAAAAGCAATGGACGTATCGCCTCCGGCCGAACAGAAAGCAACGTCTATCCCCTTGAAATCATCGTTGTCCTTCAATTCGCGAACCACGTATTCCTTGCCCTTGAAAGGATAAACGCTTCCGGCACTTCTCGAAGAGCCGAAAAGATAAAGTTCATCTATGGGAAAATCGCGCTGGGACAATACTCGCAAAAACTCCTGTCCAACAGCTCCGCTAACGCCGACAATAGCTATTTTCATTTTCTTCTACTCTGTTTTTCTATTTGATATGCTTCCCAAAAACTCGGAGAGACAGGCTCTGGTACAAAGTCTGAGCCTCTTCTTTTCTCATTACCTTTGCTGTCCTTGGTGAGAATAATACCCTAAAGTATTGTTCTAAAGGAATGCACAAAAATACGGAAAAACCACGCTTAGAAACAAACAATAAAATCCATGATACGTCGTCTTACCGTTTGGCTTTTCTTGCTGAGCGTCATGTGTCCGCCCCTTTCGGCTCAGTGGACTGAAAATTTCGACCACATAACAGCTCTGACCTCTCCACCTTGGCGAGGACATATCGCAGACTTTGCTATCATCAAAAAACAGCTCAAGCTCCATGTGGAATATCCCGAGGACGTGAACGAATCGCGCATAGCCATCACAGTCCCGTACTTCAAGACTACGACATGGAAAGGCGATGTCAAGCTGGACTTCCGCCCCACCCTCAATAACTACCTCTACTGTTATCTGTACTGCTACCGGGAGATCAGCGACTCCGAGTTCGACTACGTAGCTCTTCGCTGGGGTGGCGGCTCGAAAGGAGTGGATCTGCTCGATGTCCGACTCCGCGTTCTCCCTTCAGGCGAGAGCAGCATCGTCCGCTCCGACATTCTTATCGATGGCAGTACATATCCGCTGGGGACTAAGCCATCCACGAGCTTCACGGTCACATACGCAGTCGGTAGCGGCTGGCAACTCCGGATCAATGGAGCCAATGATACCGGCAATGAGACCGTCCTTATCGGAAGCTCTTCTTTCGATGTCGAATCCCCTTTCTCATCGGGAGGCCTCGGCATCGACTGCCTCTACACCAAAAGCCGATCCAAAGCTTTCACTTTCGACAACCTCAGTGTCACGGAAGGCACCGCATCTCCACCCGAAGAAGAGGAAGAAGAGCCAATCCCACTCGGGAAACCTACACTCAACGAACTGATGGCCAACCCACTGGAGGGAGGAAGCGAATACATCGAACTATACAACCCTACGGACAAACCTGTCGTTCCCTCTAAATTCGCCATAGGCATACTCAGCAATGGCAGCTACACCACCACAACTGTATTGCCCACTGTAGCCGATACGCTCTACCCGGGACAATACATCGTCTTCGCCAAGAAGAGTGAGGGTGTCACCGACTTCTACCCCCAAGCGCAAAATGTAGTCACGATGAGCAACCTGCCTCAGCTGGCCAATAAGGGCTTTACGATCGGTCTGTTCGAGGAAGGCCTCGATCAACCCCTCGAAGAAGTCGTCTACTCTCCTCAAATGCTCGGAGAAGGAAACGTAACGAGACGAGGGGTATCACTTGAGCGTATCTCCTTCGAGACTCCTGCATCCGATCCTGCCAACTGGGCAGGCGGACTCCAATCGGCAGGATATGCCACTCCCGGTTACCTCAACTCCCAATCCTCCAATGCAGATACCACTCAATTGGGACTGCCCGATGACGAGACAGAAGGCAACGGAAAGAGTTATCTCCCACCTGCAAGCATCGCCGAGGAAGTTCTCCACCTCCCGAAAGGCTCGCTATGTGGCAGTGCTATCTATCTGATGTCCGCAAAAACGGTCAAATACATGGATGGGACAGCCACCAAACGATGGTGTCGCAAATTCTCCGAAGGGAAGGATCTGGGTGAGTCCATAGGCTTGCCTACCGGCTATTCCTACGTGATTGTCGTATGGATTCAGCGGCCGGATAGCATGGTCTACGCTCGAAAGTGTATCGTTACGCTCTAAGCCGGCACCGACAATTTTTCTTATTTTTGCACCTGCAACAGGGGGCTTAGCCTGCATTCCGAAGGATCGGCAGCATTTCGATAACCGCCCCCTACCCCTTTCGTCATCAATAAAAAACGATTATACCCAAATGGCTACAACTGCAGACTTTCGCAACGGCATGTGTCTCGAAATAGAGGGACAGTACTACTTCATCGTCGAATTCCTACACGTCAAGCCCGGCAAAGGCCCGGCTTTCGTCCGTACCAAACTCAAGAACGTCGCTACAGGACGTATCCTCGATAAGACTTGGAACAGTGGCGTCAAGGTCGAAGAAGTCAGAATAGAACGACGCCCCTATCAGTACCTCTATCAGGATGAGATGGGATACAACTTCATGCACCCCGAAACCTTCGAGCAGATCACCATACCCGGTGCAAGCATCGACGGCGTTCAGTTCCTCAAAGACGGCGATATGGTAGAAGCCATGGTACATGCCGCCAGCGAAACGGTACTCACCTGCGAACTGCCTCCGCACGTTAAGCTGCGCGTGACCTACACCGAGCCGGGACTCAAGGGCGACACCGCCACCAACACGTTGAAGCCTGCGACCGTGGAGACGGGAGCAGAAGTACGCGTACCCCTCTTCATTCAGGAGGGAGAAATCATCGAAGTGGATACCCGCGACGGCTCCTACATCGGTAGAGTAAAAGAATAAAGCTGACAAGGGAACCTCTCCCACACGACAAAAAGCAAAGCACCCGCNCGACGGCTCCTACATCGGTAGAGTAAAAGAATAAAGCTGACAAGGGAACCTCTCCCACACGACAAAAAGCAAAGCACCCGCTCGGAGTTCGACAGGAACTTCGGCGGGTGCTTTGCTTTTTTATGCTTCCATGAAAGACGTCTTCGGCTTCTTTCCCCCATCGAATGGCTGACGATCTATATATAAAATGAAAACAATTTATATATAAATGGAAATCGATTTATATACAAATCGAAAACGCTTTATATATAAATCATTCCGAGAACTCCGAATAATCGGATTTCAGCCTTGCTTTTGCGCGAAACTAAAGTGCTACAAAGCTTTTATCGAAGAAACACAGAATCCGTTTTATATATAAATCGCAAAATGTCCTTCGTTGTTGAAAACTTTTTCCTTGACTGAATCCATCGAAATTCAACCCGTATAACTATTTTTGCGTTAAAATCATTACAAATAGAATAAAACTCCGTACTGAAATAACAGACATCGAACAATGGAAGTATATAAGAACAATGACAAAATAGAAATAATCCTTACTGAAGATGAGGCGACAACTATGTTTCATTTTGTGGACAAACAGGAAGGAAGCATATGTGATAGAATCTTTTTGGATTCGGATGAAGAACAACTCTTATCTGACCTTGGGTTGGAATTAGGACAAATTCTTTACGGGTAATACTTTTTCCAAAGGCATAGACATAAGCTGATACGACAGCAATGGGGCATAATATCTGCTCAATATAAGGAAGCAAGAAATCATACCTGCATACGCTTCGGCTTCAATCACAAGCGAGCCTACGCAAAGATGAGGATCATGATTTGTGCGAAGATGATGCGGACAAACATCGAAAGCGGATACACGGTGGCGTATGCCACAGAAGCTCCGTCACCTTTGAGCTGACTATTCACATAGTCGAGAGCCATCGGATTGGCTGTACTACCGCATATCATACCGGCTGTACCATCGTACCTGTTGCGGAGCAACTTGATAGAAGCCCAGCCAACCAATAGCGTTGGAAACATCGTGATCAAAAAGCCGACTCCGACCCAAAGCAAACCATCCCCGTGGACAATGGTATCGAAGAAATTGGCTCCACTGGCCAATCCAAGTCCTCCGAGGTAGAGGATGATACCGAATTGGCGCAGGAGGAGATTGGCGCTGTTGGTTACATATGTGGTCAGGTGGAAGCGTGGCCCGAATGCTCCCATCAGAATACCGATAATGATAGGGCCACCGGCTAATCCCAACTTGATAGGCATGCTGACACCGGGCAGATAGAAGGGAATCATGCCGAAAACACATCCGAGGACAAGGCCTCCGAACAGAGTAGTCAAATGGGGATTGTCCAACTGTTTGACTTCATCACCCAAAATCTCGGCCACGCGCTCTACCGCCTTACCTTCGCCAACGACAGTCAGGCGGTCGCCCAACTGCAGATGAAGATCTCTATCCGGCAGCAATTCGACTCCGGCTCTGTCTACACGGCTGATATTGACGCCATACAGATTACGGATTTTCAGTGTACCGAGGCGTACGCCGTTAAGCTTGGGGCGGGTTATGACCAACCGGCGCGATACAAGCTGTTTGTCTACACTGTTCCAATCGATATCGGGACGGTTCCAGTCCTTCATTTCCCTTTTGCCGAAGAGAATTTCGAGCTGCGAAGTATCCTGCTCGCCCGAAACAGCCAAGATATGATCGCCCAGATAGAGGATCATATCGGAGGTAGGGATCTCGACTTTACCGTTGTGCCAGACCCGTGTAATGACGAAAGGACGCTTGAGCAGCAAGGCTACTTCGCGAACGCTTTTGCCATCCAAAGCAGGATTGCAGATTTCATACTCGGAGAAGAAAGCTTTGGGAGCCTCCGAATCGTCTCGTTCCTCGACCTTCGGCATCATAACTTTCAGCAAAGCCAACGCAATGATCACACCCACAACGCCCAAAGGATAAGTGACGGCACAGGCCAAAGCCATCTCGGCCATTTCGGCCGTGGCATCGGGATTGATCTGATGGAGGGTCGTTTGGGCAGCACCCAAAGCAGGGGTATTGGTAGTGGCACCGGCCACGATACCCATCAGATTGGGCATGGAAATGCCAAGGATATAATAAAGAAGGATGCACAGGAGGAATGTGACCAGGACTAATCCCAAGGAGATAAGATTTTGGGCAATCCCCCCCTTCTTGAGCGAAGGGAAAAAAGACGGGCCTACCTGCAAACCCAGCGCATAGACAAAGATTACAAGGCCGAAGTTCTGCGCAAAAGTGAGCATCACGGGATCGGTAGTAACGCCGAAATGAGAAGCCAAAATCCCGACAAAAAAGACGAAAGTGATGCCAAGCGAGATAGTACCGATACGAAGCTTGCCCAACTGCAAGCCCAAAGCGCATACGAGACTGAGGATAATGATCGTCTGCGTAACCGACGGCTCGAGGAAAACTTCGCGGAGCCAAAGAACTATTGTGTCCATAATCCTACGTGAAGAGAGACTTTCTATGCTATGAGTCGGCTGTACACACTACCCTCTTCATAATTAGAAAATGACTACCGATGAGGCAAAATCCTAAAATCTTTGGCCATTAATAATCCCGAATCGGATAGGGTTATAAACCGGCTATTAATTAGTTTGTGCAAATGTATATGAAAAGTTCCTATCTTTGACGGGAACGAAAAATCAATCATAATCATGAATATCAGAGACTATATCCGCGAAAATGAGGCACGCTTTCTGGAAGATCTTTTTGCCCTGATTCGCATCCCCTCGGTGAGTGCAAAAAGCGAACATAAACCCGATATGCAGCGTTGTGCCGAACACTGGCGCGACCATCTCCTACAGGTAGGGGCACAGAAAGCAGAAGTATTCCAGACACCGGGCAATCCGGTCGTCTATGCGGAACGAATAATAGATCCGAAAGCCAAAACCATACTCGTCTATGCACATTACGATGTGATGCCTCCCGAGCCTTTGGAGCTTTGGAAGAGCGAACCGTTCGAGCCGGTAATTCGTGACGGCCATATCTGGGCGCGCGGAGCCGACGATGACAAAGGGCAGGGCATGATCCAGGTGAAAGGATTCGAGACGGCTTTGACTCTGGGTTTGGTACAGTGCAATGTGAAGTTCCTCTTCGAAGGTGAGGAGGAGATAGGCTCTACCAATCTGGAAGCATTCTGCCTCGCACACAAGGAGATGCTATCGGCGGATGTGATCATCGTATCCGATACGAGTATGGTAAGTGCCGAGACCCCATCACTGACGACCGGTCTGCGCGGACTGGCATATTGGGAAATGGAGGTGACCGGCCCCAACAGGGATTTGCACTCCGGACACTTCGGAGGTGCCGTGGCCAATCCGATAAACGAGCTATGCAAACTCATTGCAGGCATCGTGGACGAGAACGGCCGTATCACGATCCCCCATTTCTACGATGATGTAGTACCGCTATCGGATGAAGAGCGTCGAATGATCGCACAGGTACCTTTCTCCGAAGAAAAATACTGCCAGGCACTGGACATAGACGCCGTATTTGGGGAAGTCGGATACAGCACACTCGAGCGGAACAGCTGTCGCCCGTCATTCGACGTTTGCGGCATCTGGGGTGGCTATACGGGAGAAGGTGCCAAAACGGTATTGCCTTCGAAGGCTTACGCCAAAGTATCGTCACGATTGGTGGCCAATCAGGATCACGAGAAAATATCCCAAATGTTCATCGACTACATCCGGTCGGTGGCACCTAAGCATATCAAAGTGAAAGTGACTCCCCTACATGGCGGGGAAGCATACCTCTGCCCCATCGATCTGCCTGCCTATAAAGCTGCCGAGGAGGCTTGTGCCATCGCATTCGGCAAAAGACCGCTCGCCGTTCGTCGGGGTGGCAGCATTCCTATCATTGCTACATTCGAGAAAGTATTGGGACTGAAGACCGTGCTGATGGGATTCGGATTGGAAAGCAACGCCATTCACTCGCCGAACGAGAATATGCCGCTGGACATCTTCCGTAAGGGAATCGAATCGGTAGCCGAGTTTTACCGTATATACAAGTAAGAAAAAACCGTAGAGGGTGCATACAGGGCGAAAGGAAATCCTGTTGCACCCTCTTTCATTAAAAGAATACTGCATTGGGCATATTGATAAAACAGGCACTGCTGGAAGGTATCCGTCAGGATATTAGGATCGAGGGCAACCGCATTGCGGAGGTCGCTCCTACGATTGACGGCCATGCCGACGAAATTATTGATGCCTCTTCCATGGCCGTTATACCCGGGTTGCAAAACTGTCATACCCATTCGGCCATGACTATCTTCCGGGGCTACGGCGATGACCTGAGACTGATGGATTGGCTTGAGAACTGGATATGGCCGGTGGAAGCACAGATGACAGAGGAAGATGTCTACTGGGGTTCGAAATTGGCCTGTCTGGAGATGATCAAGAGCGGCACGACAGCTTTCCTCGATATGTATGCTCATACCCTTGCCACAGCACGAGCTGTGGAAGAGATGGGTTTGCGTGCCGTACTGTCGTCCACGCTCTTCGACAGAGGTGATCAGGAGCGTGCCTGTATCGACCGAGAGCGTTGCTACAGTCTGCACGAAGAATTCCGCTCCTATAGCGACAGAATCCAATTTTCCGTAGGGCCTCATGCCATTTATACCGTAAGCGGAGAGCAATTACAATTCTGCCATTGCTTTGCGAATGAGAAAAATGTGCTGATACACCTACACCTGTCCGAGACAGAAGGAGAAGTCCAAGACTGCATCGCCAAGTTCGGTACCACTCCCGTCAGGTATCTATACAAACTGGGTGTACTATCGCCCCGGTTAATCTTGGCTCATAGTATTTGGCTGGATGATGAGGAAATGGACTTGCTGGCCGCTCACGGCTGTAAGGTGGTACACAATCCTGCATCGAATATGAAATTAGCCTCCGGCTATCGCTTCCACTATGACGAGATGCGCAAGCGCGGAATAGTCATAGGACTTGGCACCGATGGATGTTCCTCCTCCAACAATTTGGATATGGTCATTGCCATGAAGCTGGCCGCCTTTCTCGGCAAAGCCTGGCGTTCGGATGCTACGGCAGTGAAAGCGACGGATATATACGAAAGTGCTACAATAGATGGAGCCAGAATCATGGGAACGGATGCCGGAGTCATAGCTCCGGGACGCTTGGCAGATCTGTGTCTGGTACGTCTGGACATTCCGGAGATGACTCCCTGTCACAACTTCATATCCAACTTGGTTTATTCTGCCAACGGCAGTGCAGTGGATACGACTATTGTAGATGGGAAGATCCTGATGCGCGGACGTAAAGTACCCGGAGAGGAAGCCATATTGGCAGGTGCTGCCGAGGCAGCATACAGACTGATGGCCAAGGCCCACAAAACACACGAATGAAAATATAAACATATCACATAATGAAACTCCAAGAACAGCATTACCACGAGGCAGCATCTTTCCTGTCCTCTCGTCTGCCGGGCGATGCCAAAACGGCTATAATACTGGGTAGCGGCTTAGGTGAACTGGCCGAGAAAATCGAAGACAAGACCGTCATCCCCTACAATGAGATACCGCATTTCGCCCAAGCTACGGCCGTAGGGCACAAGGGTAATATCATCGGAGGGATCTTAGGGGGTACTCCGGTCGTTGCCATGCAGGGTCGTTTCCATTATTACGAAGGATATTCGATGGATCAGGTGACGTTCCCCATCAGGGTTATGAAGCTATTGGGCATAGAAAATCTTTTCGTGTCGAATGCTGCCGGTGGCATCAACACCTCCTTCAAGGTGGGAGACCTGATGATCATTTGCGACCACATCAATAACCTGCCCAATCCGTTGATCGGGCCTAATATGGATATGTTCGGCGTTCGCTTCCCGGATATGACACGAGCTTATGACCGAGAGTTCATCGCTAAAGCCAAAGGCATAGCTCAAGAACTGAATATCCCGGTCAAAGAGGGTGTGTATGTAGGTCTTACAGGCCCCTCCTACGAAACGCCTGCCGAATACAAGTTCTGGGGACAAGTGGGTGGCGATGCCATCGGTATGAGTACGGTACCGGAAGTAATCGTAGCTCGCCATACGGGTATTCGCGTTTTCGGAATGTCCGTAATCACGAATGAAGGCTACCACTTTGCCGACGACTTCGTCAATGATGAGCAGGATGTGATCCGTGCAGCCAATGCCGCATCCGAAAAGATGGGAGCGATCTTTGCTCGACTGATCGCTGCTGTTTGAAAAATGATCTGAGTCTGAAAAAGACAAAGAAGAGAGCTTTATCCTTTGCACCGATAAAGCTCTAACGACAAAGGCCATTCGAAAGATAGGCTCTCCTTGCTTACAAAGGGGGGCCTATTTTATTTTCACTCCTATCACCAACGGTTCCAACCGATTAGGGAAACTCTCTTAAAGGGACAAAAAGGTGCTGTAAAAGACAAGGTTACGACCGATAAAGACCTGCATAAAAAATACGAGAGCGAAACGTCTCACGACGGCTCGCTCTCCAATTAACCTTAAAATCTAATACCATGAAAAACACACTACAAATATAATACTTTATGTTAAACAACATATTATTCGGAGCAAAAACATGCATATTTACGTTTATTTAACGTTTTGAAAAGATAATATAGAATCATAAATCTCCACTTTGGGACAAGATAAAAACTGATCTCTGCTATCGATACCGGCATGAATAGTTTCCTCTTAAACTACATCAACAGGCTGACTTCTATTCAGTTACAGTTCTTTTCACCTTATTCTTCAATATACATACTTACTGTACCATCTCAGGATTTTGAGCCTTTATGTAGCTTGGAAGGCTTTGACGGCACCTTTTTAGCTGTTTGTAGAATACACCTACGTATCATTCAAGCAAGAGGACTCGCTTGATGAGTATACAATAGGCAAGCATTTGACATTGGAGACAAGCGATATTAAAAAAACGCTTACAGAGATCCTCATTAGGCCAGTCAAATCCAAATGCGATCGCCTTCACTTACGGCATGTAACTCTATGCTCTCTAGAAAACATTAAATTAGAGCTGATTCAAGTCTGGAATTAACTCTAATTCCCCCAATGATCAACACTTCAATTGACAATATGGAGTTTACAATTGCAAGTTGCATTTAAGTATATTTAGAAAAATAATGACGAGAGATTGAAATCACCATCATCTATCAATTTCGGAGATTTTAAACATCCGATAGATTTCTCAAAATCAACTTTTTCAGAAAAAATAAATATTTCATTACCTACCCTATTGGATACACATTGAGATAAACTATACAAAACTTTTTTCATGTTAGGGTAAAGTTTAATAATAAAATCTTGATTGTCATATGAAATCATCCATCTTTTTTTTACTCTTTGTATCTGTTTTGCCAATCTTTTATGATCTTTGTCAAGATAAAAATTCATATATAAATCTGATGCTTTTTTATAATATGGAGGATCTAAATAAATAAAAAAATCTCTCTTTTTTCTATCAATTCTTCTTATAAATTCAACCCCATCAAGATTCGAGAGAATGATACGATTTTTAAACCTTGAAATCCTCTGAATTTTACTGATTAAATCTTCTTTATTAAACCTCGCATTAATTTTGTATTTTCCTTTTTGCTCAAGGCCACCAATCACTCCTCCTTTAATTACTCCAGAGACATTTGTTCTATTAAGAAAGAAGGTTGATTCTGCTAAACTTACCAAATCAAACTTATCTGATTCACGTTGAATATGCTTATAATAAACCCAATTATCAATAGAGACGTCAACACTCTCAACCCATGCACACAATCGATCTGAATCATTAAGGGCACAATACCAAAAGGCATAGATAGATCGGTCTAAATCATTTATGTAAATCTTATTAACATACTCTTCAAAAAGTAATCTGAGAGCTAATCCTGCTCCTCCTGCATAAGGTTCAGCATAATTGATTCCGAGCAAATTATTCTCATAAAAGAATCTTGAAACGAAGGGAAAGATACAATTCTTTCCTCCGGGGTACCTTAAAGGTGAATAGAAAGCATTCATCTACTATTTTTTCCCATGCGTCAGAGTAAGCATTTTACCAAGAACAAGTGAAATAGAATAAGTTTGAGATTTATTACTTGAAGCTTTATAATTGTGAGCTCCGAGATGCAACAACTGTGTTATTGATGTTTTCGTCACATTATCTGCAGAAAGAGTCGTTTTATCATTTTGCCCTAAGCTTTTTACTGCATTGTCATAATATTCTTGCAAATACTCATTTATTGTTCTCCTATCCTCTTTCGCCGCAGATTCACAGAGGAGCCGTAGAGACATCCTGATAAGGACTATGAAAGAATCTGAAAGTTCGTTTTGGTGTTTTTCATAAACCTGATGCAAAAAACAAATATCACGATACAAATTATTCACTTCACCATGTTTTAGAGAAAGCTTTTCTCCAAAGAGTTCAAATTCTTTTTTTTGTGTACGCCTTGTTTGGCGTTTTTTCTTTCCCTCTTCTCCATTTATTACACCTTTAGAAAAATCAAGGTCTACATCTTTGTAATCATTTGTTTTTGGCATTCCTTTGATCATAGATTGAATGGGATCATCCAATACCTCTACAATTTTTCCTCTATTACGTCGAGTGGTTATTTCCTTTTCTAGTATTTTGCGTGACAAATTTTCCAAAACAGAAAGGGCATCATTCTCATCATAAACACTTTCAAACTTACCATCTTTAATACGGAATCCCAATTTTTCAAGAATATCCTTTTTCAATATTTCCTCTTTTACAAACCTTTTATTCAAGTGAGGATAAGCACTAATCATTTTAGTAGTATCCTCAATTATCAAAAAATCGCTTTTTTCATATCCCATGTATTTGTGCAGAAAAATATCTCTTTCAAGAGGACCCCATGAACCGGAATCGCTATGTTTTCTATATATATTTTTTAGCGCAACTTCTTTATCACAAACATTGCATGGTATTTCTTCAGGTATAACAGCAGGTATATCCATTTTGCAGTCCGCTTTCACTGTAACTAATTTATGTTTTATCTTCCCAAGTATTACACGTCTATTCCCATCATAAACGACAGGTTTACCTTGTTGATAAACCACAGTCGGAAGTTCACTAAAATCATAAAATTCCCCCATTTCTTTTGCGAGCTTATGCAACAACCATTTTGATTTTTCATCTTCGATTGCTCTATCAACAATATCTTGATCTTTCGCATTAATATCAATAGGATCTCGAGGATTCTCAGTCCACAACACCAAATCTTTCAACTTCAGCCTTTTAATTTCTTGACTCGCCATGATTCTCCAAAATAATCTAAAAAACAAAACTACAATCAAAAAAAACAATGTCTGATAAGATATTCTACAAAAACATTCTGCATATCAATATAACGCCGAAAGGGATTAAGGCAATAATATCAACTCAATCTGCAAATATAACAATATATCCTGATTTTTGAAAAGCAACTCAACAATTTATATCCCATTAGTTCGAAAAGGGTAATTTATTAACATTAAAAACAAGCCCACATAGATACAATTTATTATGTATTCCAATTTTAAAATTGAACAATTAATAAATATAATATACGATCAACGAGACTATTATATAGAAATAAAACCTTGACTAATATTAGCTGCTTGTTACTTTCTTTTTTTTTAATTTGAAGAAACTCTATCGGGGTACCCTATTTCGACACTATATATAAGGTATGGGATGCAGGATTGGGGGTGATGTTCCGAGCGTTTCGGACAAGGGGCGGAGGCTTCTCTTGGGACTGAAAAAACCATGCTAAAACAAGACCGAAATCAAACTATATACTTTGGCAAAACTAAACTATATAGTTTGGTTAGACTAAACTATATACTTTGGTTCAACTAAACTATATACTTTGGTGAGACCAAACTATATAGTTTGATCAGACCGATTTTTTTAGCCCGATTTACGCCGATTAAAAAGAAAAGTTTTTGGAAAATTTTAGCCGAAAAGCACAAAACACAACAGACTCATTTACAGCGGATTACAAAATAAATATGGAAAACTTTTCAACAATGAAGGTCTTTGCTATTGCCCGTATAGAAAAAACGATACACTTTTGTGCGCCGCGATATTGCGGCCAAAACTTTTTAATCTATTTTAATTATGATTGGATATGTATCCAAGCAATCTAAAGTTGCCAATAAAGATGGCAAAAGAGTGTGGTATCCTCAGACTGTGGCTTCGGGCCGCGTCATCGATACCAAAAGAGTAGCACGCGAACTTGCTGCACGTTCGGGTGCATCCGAGGGGGATGTACATGGCATCCTGCATGACTTGGGACTCGTGCTGCGGGACTATCTCTCCACAGGGGCGCGCGTGGTGTTGGACGGAGTAGGTTCCTTCCGGATCACAGCCAACGCACGTGGCAAAGGTGTGGAGAAGAAAGAGGATGTATCGCCTCGTCAGTTCAACAGCATCCGTGTGGCTTTCTATCCGGAGAAGCGGGTGAATCAGTCCACTCACACGACCAATGTGACGCTGATCGACCCCAATCTGCGGTTCGTCTACGTGAAGGATCCGAAAGATGCGGCGAGCGACGCCTCTTCACAGACGAACACATCCGACAGCCCTACACCACCGAACGGTGGTGGCGAACAGGGTTCACAGGGTGGCGGATTGTAGCAGCCGGCATGTGATCGATAAGCACTTCGGGACAGAGATCTCCCGTAACGCTTGACGGTTTGTCACAGTAGCCGTCCGGTATTATCAGCAAAAGTATTCGGGGCAGGCTATATATCCGCCCACAGTCCGATCTTTCGGAAAAAGATATAATACTGATTGACTACTGTGGCAAACCTGAAAAAAGAGTGTGTCAGGACGGGATGTTCTGGCACACTCTTTTTCCATTTTACAGACATGGCTCTTGTGATATAAGTCGGCCTTGCATACACGACGGCAGGCCAAACGACATGAATTTCTATACCGAAAGGAACTATCCATCGGTGCATTATAGCCGAAAGAGGGAAGAGAAGAGGGAGGATCAGGCTGTCCGGATAGCTTTGATCAGGGGGTGGAGAGCTATCGGATTATACACCGGAGAGCATGCTATACCGGCTCGTATGTGGGGGAAGAATGGGCATAGCCGAAATAATCTTCGAGCGCAGAGGCCAAAGATGCCGGCGTACCCTCACGGAAAGGACGCTCCTTGTCCAGCAGCCAAATGCGATCGGCCATGGGCAAGATGGCATCGAGATCATGAGTGGAGAGGAAGATAGTCCTACCGGTATCATGGGCCAGGCTGCGAAGGAGACGCAGCAGTTCCATCTTGCTGGGATAGTCGAGGAAAGCCGTCGGTTCGTCGAGGAAGATGATCGGTGTCTGCTGTGCCAAGGCTTTTGCGATGACTACTTTTTGCCTCTCTCCATCGCTGAGCGTAGTCAGTTCGCGATTGATCAGCGGAGCGATTCCCACACGTTCTACGGCTTCTGCCACGAGCTTTCTGTCCCCTTTCTGCAATCTGCCCCAGAATCCGGTATAAGGGCTACGCCCCAATGCGACGAGTTCGCCTGCCGTCATCCCGGCAATCCGGCAATTATCGGTCAGCACTACGCCTATACGCTTGGCTATTTCTATCTCTTTATAGCTATCCAGTGACCGCCCCAGTAGATGTATTTGCCCCGACAGGGGCTTCATGAATCCTGCCATCGTACGCATGAGCGTACTCTTGCCGGCACCGTTCACACCGAGCAGAGCCGTTAATCGTCCGGCATGGAGATGAGCTTCCACGCCGGATGCCACGATGCGGTCTCCGGATTTGGTTCGATACCCGATAGCAAGCCGGCTCAGCTCTATTGATTTCTCCATTGATAATAACGTTTGCGGATGGGGATTGCGGAGGCCGTTGGTCTCAGTCGGTTTCTTCCTTGAAGCGTCTGCGCCGGAACAATACGGTGACGATAATAGGTGCTCCCACCAAAGCCGTTACGGAATTGACGGGCAAAGCTCCCTCAAAACCCGGCATACGGGCAATGATATTGCAGAAAAGGGCCAGAGCACTTCCGATCAGACAGGTAGCAGGCATCAGGATCCGATGATCTGATGTGTGAAAGATAACGCGTGCCAAGTGTGGCACGGCCATCCCCAAAAAGCCGATAGGACCGCAATAGGCTGTGACGGCAGCGATCAGCAGCCCGGCGGAAGAGATCACGAGCAGCCGTGCCCGACGAGTATTGAGGCCCAGATTGCGCGCGTAGCTTTCTCCCAGCAATAAGAGATTCAACTGCTTGACAAGGAGCATGCCGGCCGGAATGAAGATCAACATCAGGATGACAAAGAAACTCAGCTGCGAATCCGTGGCACGGGAAAAGCTGCCCAAACCCCAAATTACGTATGCCCGAATATCCTCTTCGATACTGAAAAACTTGAATACCCCGATGACGGCAGTGGCCACATATCCGATCATAACGCCGATAATGAGCAGCGTAACGTGGCTGCGCACCTTGGTGCTGACAAAAACGATCAGCCCCATCACGGCCAGCGAACCTACGGCAGCGGCTATGTTCATGGCCACCTCGCCCATATAGCCCAGGCTGCTCAATGCCACTCCTCCGAGCGAGCCGCTCAGCAGGACGACCAAAGCAACGCCCAAGCTGGCTCCGGAGCTGATGCCGAGAACGGACGGCCCGGCCAAAGGATTGCGAAAGACGGTCTGCATCTGCAAGCCGCTAACGGACAGGCCTGCACCGGCAAAAGCAGCCGTGAGAGCTTCGGGCAGGCGGGACTTCCACAGGATATTGTAGTGCACGAGTGCTTCTCCTCCTTCGGGACGATCCGAAAAAAGATGTCGGAAGATTTCGCTCATCGGAATAGCCACCGAGCCGAGGAAGAGATTGACCCCGAAGAGAATGACTACAGCCCCTCCCAGCGCGGCCAGAATACCTGCGACAGATATTGTACGTAAGTGGCTGACGGATGTCATCGGAGCAAATAATAGAAATGCGGTTGGTGGTCGGGAAGCAGTCCGGGGTGCAAGATAGCGATAAGATCGGCCAGCACCCAATCGGGATGCATGGGCATGAGTTCGTAGAAGGCTGTTTCTCTCAGGTTGCAGTAGATCACGCCTTTTTCCTTGAATGCCCTGAAGTCGGCATATCGGCTGTCTTCGGCTTTCAATGCCTCATAGCCGAACTTCCCGGGATAGCTGTTGAGGATTCGCCAGTAGCGAGCCGAATCGGATCGGCTGTAGACCGTCTCGAAGTCGAGAGAGACACCGCCGGATCGCTGATCGTCTTTCAGGAAATACTCGCCTCCGGCATCGCGTATCTGCTGTGCCAGATAGCTCTTGCCCCCGACGGCGTACCAGTTGCCTCCGCGCATCTCTCCGCTAAAGACGATCGGCCGATCGGTCACTTCATCGGCATATCCGGTCAAAGCATGGTAGCGCGTTTCTATCTCCGAAAAAAAACGACAAGCCTTGTCGTACTGTCCCGTAAGAAGGCCGATGAGCTTCACCCACTCTGCCTGACCGAGAGGCGTCAGCTCTTTATAGCCTAAATGGGGTATCAAGGGTACGGATACCTGCTCCAACACATCGTATCCCCCACGCTTGAAAGGGGAAATCAGGATCAAATCCGGCTGCAACGACATGACTACCTCGCGATCGAAATTTCCCTCGATACCTATTTTCTGCGTGCGACCGTCTTGGAGCTGTGCCTTCATGACAGAGTCCCTCAAATACCTGGTACTGGATATTCCTGCCACCAAGGGCTGTGCTTCCAGAGCAATAAAATTGGAAAGCTGGAGCGTAGTCATACACACCACCCTCTCTACCGGTATCGTCACGGCTGTATATCCTTCAGGAATAGCCGGATGCGTCCCTTTCGGCACCAAGGCGAAGCGATATTCCTTGTGCGACTCCTGCTGCGGATCTTCGATGGAAAGAAGATAACATCCTTCGCCGGCATCAAGGCGGAAACCCTCTGCATACCGTGGGCGCAGGCTATCGGAGGATATGGCGGAGGTTGCCTTTTGCTCTTGGGTACGGGTACGATTGCAGCCGGCCGCTATCAGAAAGAGAATAGCCGACAAAAAGAGTGTGACAGAATATCGTCTCATCGGTTTGTTTGGGTGGAAAAGAAAGAGCACTCATCGAGAAATCGGCAAGCCCTTTTTCTCGATAAGTGCTCTCGTAGACTTAATTGCTTGATCGTCTCATTGCATATCCGCCCGTCCTTAGCGAGCAGAGGCAGCTTTCATATGCTTGAGCCAGATATTACGGATCTCTTCTATATCTCCAAGAGCTGAAAAATTGCCATTGTCCAGCTTGTCTATAGAGACCGTGTAGCCGGCATTGGTCAGCAACGTCTTCCAGCTATCGTCCTCATCTCCGGCCATATCATTCGTAGCATGGTCGCCTGCCACACTCATCAGCGGCATCATTGTTACGGCCGTGGCACCGGTTTCTTTCAGTTCGGCAATAACATCTTCGATGGAAGGATCGGACTCGACGGTTCCGACGATCATAAACTTGCTATAGTTCTTCATGATCTTATTGATACGACCATATCTGTCATTGGCAGCATGCTCGGTACCGTGTCCCATGAATACGACAGCTTCCCCTTTCTCTATTGTCTGCTGAAAACGCTTGTGCAAGATCTCTGCCATCTCGCGCATATCTTCATCGGTATCGAAGAGCGGGGTCCCTATCTTCACCGTAATGTCGGTATGTGCTGCCTTGAACTTATTGACAAAGTCGAGCATCTCATCATATTCTCTACCGGGAATCACATGAAGACTCTGCACATTGATCTTCTTATAACCCAGACGGGCCAATTTCTCCAAAGCCTCATCCGGAGCATCGATATAGATACCCTGCTGAGCCAGTATCTTTCGGATAATAGAAGACGTATATGTCCAGCTTATCTTTTGATCGGGATAAGCTGCGGCAAAAGTCTTCTCGATCTTCGCATAGGTTTCGCGCGGAGCTTTATAGGAGCTACCGAACGTCACCAAAAGAGTTGCCTCTCCTTTGTTCTCCAAATCCTTGTTGTTGTTCGAACAAGAGAGCATGGCAATGGCCATAAGTCCCAAAGTCGCTAAAATCAGTCTTTTCATCACTGTTGTTAATTAATTTGTGAGACATTAGTTAT
Source organism: Porphyromonas gulae (assembly GCF_000765945.1). Classification (NCBI taxonomy): domain Bacteria; kingdom Pseudomonadati; phylum Bacteroidota; class Bacteroidia; order Bacteroidales; family Porphyromonadaceae; genus Porphyromonas; species Porphyromonas gulae. Next base: position 23,588 of record NZ_JRAT01000010.1, on the reverse strand, counting down.
TGAATCGAATCGCTATTTGAGCAAAGAAAGTACGCCCCGGCGTTACCGTAGCATAATTGACACCCATGGGGCGATCATCCACATAGTCGAAGAGATTGTCTATACCCAGCGTTCCGTCCAGTATGATGTGGCGGAAATGGGTGAAACGATGAGAGGTGGAGAGTCGCCACAAGGTATAGTCCGGAGCATTGCCGTCTTTGTAGAAACGCTCGCTCTGAATGCGGCCGAAAAGGCTCACACCGAGTCTGTACTTACCCCAGTAGTGTGCCCAATCGGCATGCACATTGGCACGATGGCGAGCAGCTCCTTCCAGCCACTCATTCGTCTCCAGATTCTTAGCTTCCACGAGGCTGTATCCGGCTCCCAGCTTGATGCCCCAGCCGATAGAGGCATCGCACAGGACATCAAGTCCTCGGCTGCGGGCTTTTCCTACGTTGGTATACTGTTTGGTTTTCTTGATTCCCTGAGCTGCGTGCTCCGGCAAGGTCGGTATATCCACATAGGCAATCAGATTGCGAAGTTCATTGTCATAAACCGTCGCACTGAGTGAGATAGGGCCTTGATTGTACTCCAAGCCCAAAGCATAATAGTCCGACATCTGAGGCTTAAGGTCGGCATTGCCGAGATAGAGATTGTGCGAACCCATGGTGCTGAGTTCGTTCCGAGCAAAAAGCTCTTTCAGCGTGGGAGTCTTATAGCCGTTGGCATACGTAGCGCGGAAGTTCAGCGGCCCATACTTGGCGAGCATGGACACCTTAGGCGTCATTCGTGTACCGAACTCCTGATGGTGTACCAGACGAAAACCAGCTGTCATATTGAACCAATCGAGCGGTTTCCATTCGTCCTGCACATAAGCAGAGAGTGTGGAAGCGTCTGCCTTGTCGGTAATCAGATTATAGGGAGAGATCAATTCCTCACGGAAATACTCCAAACCGCCGGTCAGCTTCTGTGCATAAGGCAGAGTAAAGATACCGCGAGCCTCCATCGTGTATCGGATCTGATCGTTTTTGTTGCGCAGCTGACCCGGGAAGAATGTCGGTTGCTCGGTCTGACCTTGGTTGTTGATCAGGCTCTCGCTGCTGTCCTTGTCGTGATACAAATATCCGAAACGGAAGCGATCATAGACGGCATCGAAAGAGAGTGTATGCAGTCCATTGGGGAAAAGATAGTTGGTACCGAGCGAAGCGGTCAAAGCACGATAATCCAAATCGTAGGTCTTCTTCTCGGAAAAGGTCGGAGTGAAGATCTGACGCTTGTTGTACTGTACATTTCCCGTAAAGCTCAGATTGTTCGTTGCATAATAAGAAAGCGATTGGCTTATGCCCTGATTTTCTTGTGCACGGAAAGTCTTCTTATACGTTTCCTCCAAGATCGGTTCGCCGGATCCTTTCTTCTTTTTCATTTCGAGCGGACTATTCTGCCAGCCATCCGTATGGTAGAAGAAATAGTTGGTATTGCTGCTCAGCTTACCGATGTTTATATCGAGCGAAGTATTGGTCTGACGATCGTTGTACTTCGATATACGGTGCGAGGTGTATGCACTCAGTCGGTTCGTATTCTTCTTCGTGATCACATTGATCACGCCGGCGATGGCATCGGATCCGTAGAGCGAGCTCGAAGCCCCTTTCACCAGTTCGATCCGTTCGATCTGATCAGGAGATATACGACTCAAATCGGCCTGACCGCCTACGTCGCCGTACACGCGCTTACCATCGATAAGGACGAGGATATACTTGCTGCTAAGGCCGTTCAGCTGCATGAAAGACCCCATCAGATTGGGGCCGAAGTCAAAGGAAGGACTCAGTCCCTGCAATAAGGTCTCGGAAGTGGGAGCCGAGAAAGAAGCTATTTCCTTAGCCGTCAGCACTTCCGTTGCCACAGGCGCATCGGCCAAGCGGTAGCGTGTACCGGTACCGGTAACGACGACTTCCTCCAAGTTGTTTGTGCGCAGTCGCAGCGCAAAAGAGATCGTTTTGGTCTGTCCGGCTTCGATGGCAACCACCTCTTCTTTTTGTCCATAACCGCCGAACGAACAGATAATAGTATGCTGACCCGCAGGCAGGTTCTTGATCTCGAAATGTCCGCCGGCATCGGCACCGGCTACTATATTAGTGTGTTTGACTTCGATTCGGGCACCGGCAAGGGGTTCTCCGGTTTCGGCATCCGACACATTACCGGTTAAAACGGCTTTGCTCTGAGCCAACAAAGAAGACGGCAACAGAGCAATAAGAGAAATAATCGCAAAAAGGATAGTTTTTGTCCGCATAACTGTTACTAAAAATGTCACATAAGAGCGGGACAAGGATGCTGCAAAGAAAAAGATCATCGGAACCGACAAACCCTGAAAACTACCGAACGACTCATTGCACTCAACCTACCTAAGCCATGAAATAAGCAAGGGCGAGCAATAAATCGACAGCATACTTCTTTTCTAAACGCTCCTCAATCCCTGGAGTTCTATTAGAACAAATCTACTCAAGCAGGTCTTCTGGCTCAGCTCCTTATCGGGTCTTGGTCGGCCTTCCCATAGCGGGCTACCCTTTACTACAGTGACCATCGCGATTGACCATCCACCCTATCGCTCCTCATTCGGAGAAGTGACTTCGAAGCATTACAGCTGAGGGCTCAGCTCCGGAATTGCACCGGATTCCCTTGCACCGCTTTCAAGAAGAAAAGCGGTTACTTCAGTCTTTTCAAGCGCAAAAGTATAGCTTTTATATAAACGTTAGGCATTGCACAATCTGCTTCTTGCCCAAATAAGACACATCCTACTTATATTCGTTATCGCCCCAGTATCTCTTAGATAAATATTCTTTCAGCTCCCTCTCCCCTAATTGATCGAGAACATTCTCGAAAAGTTTTTGGGGGTCAATGCGGATAAATAGTAAGGGGTCAGCAAGATATTCTTTCTCCCATCGTTCAAGGTCGTGCAATCGGTTAAGCGTTTTATCTCTCCTTTCGGGCTTATAAAGTCGTTCATTCACATCAGGAACCACTAATACATGTAGATATTTATCTGCTTTTAGTTCCTTCTCAGTACATTCATCACTCGTAAGAAGTTTTGCCCAAAGGGTTTGTCTCATCATTTGATGAAATGGGTTGATATAAAATAGAGAGTTCTTAAGATCCTCTACTTTTATTTTATCCTCCTTGAAGCAGCCTATCGTGGATATCAATCCATTATACCGATTACCCCTCTCTTCTTTGTACAAAGACTTTGGCCCATAGCTTTCAGTGTATTTCCATTCGACAGGGATAATCCAGCGTTTGCCATCCGTATCTTTTGCAAGAATGAGAGCGTCTATCTGGGTTGGATGCTGGGGATCTTCCCCCATTCTTTTGCGCGCATAGTCGCTCTCCTCTTCAAAAGAAATGTGATGTCCTTTATATTTCTCTACTTCTTCAAATTTTCCCTCGTAGCCTGGCAGAGCATTGAGAATAGCCAATACGGCATCTTTATTATCTCGAAAAGAAAAAAGGTGATTGATACAAGCCACCTGTGAGGAGCACATACTCCCTGTTGGTATTTCCCCTCGCCACCACTTTATCCTGCTTTCTACAACGCACTTTCTGATAGGCTCAAATATATTATCCCAGCCATCATCGAGGATGTGCCTATCTCCTTTCATTTTCAAATATTCTAATCGCAATTTTTTTTGACGTTCCTGTTGTTTGGCTTGGTAGTTTCTACTCATAAATCTTGATATTTAATAAGTTACTTAAAGGATTTCTCTATAAAGCTATAAATAATAGTTGATTATCAACCAAAAATTCTTTTGATGTCATTAGATAGTAGAGATACATCTTTTGCTCATTCCACGCGAAATCGGAATATTTTTTCTCGAGCCGGAAACGGCCGAATTGCGGTTCGTGTTTTGGCGAAAACTCGCGCCAAAAGTTTTTCGTTGTGGCGCGTAAATTTTTCAGTTCTCGCGCCAAAGCGAAAAAATTCTCGAGCCACGTTTTTTGGCTCGATAGACGACGTTTTTGTGGTTCGTGAAGAGGCGGCAGAAAAAAATTGCCGAGCGAACTATTGCGTAATTGGATTTTGTTTCTACCTTTGCAATCGCAAAAGAGCAATGGGCAGTTACCAGAGTGGCCAAATGGGGCTGACTGTAACTCAGCTGGCTTACGCCTTCGGTGGTTCGAATCCATCACTGCCCACTCTTCGCTTTTTGCAAAAACAAGCGTTAAGGTCGCGGAAGTAGCTCAGTCGATAGAGCATCAGCCTTCCAAGCTGAGGGTCGCGGGTTTGAGCCCCGTCTTCCGCTCTTATTGAAATCAGGGGCCCGGATGGTGGAATGGTAGACACGAAGGACTTAAAATCCTTTGGCCATTATCGGCTGTGCGGGTTCAAGTCCCGCTCCGGGTACGTGGTTTCGTTTTCTTTTTCTGCCGAAGTACTATTTCGGGATAGACTGCGGAAGTAGCTCAGTTGGTAGAGCATAACCTTGCCAAGGTTAGGGTCGCGGGTTCGAGTCCCGTCTTCCGCTCAACTTCGAAAGCGATAAGGGAGCATCTAAAACTACAGGTTTTGTAATTTCCCCCAAAGTCGATTCATCTCCTTTTCCCCTCACATTTTCTTCCCCCACCTATTTTTCTATTTGCCTTTGGGTAGATTCTTTTGCGTCTATCGTATATCGTATTCGTAGAGAGTCGGGCACCGAAAGCGTTCCTTTCCGAAATTGTCGGCAGAGACACATATCGCCCCGAGGGCTTCTCTTGGGATCAATCCAAAAACTTCTTTATCAAGCCTTTTATCCTGTGTCATTATGACATGCGGACTGAGGTTTTTCGGGGATCGTTGGTTTCGAAGCGCTTTAGGTATTACTTTTGCTCCGATGGAATTTTGATTCCATTTGGCGGCAAAGAAGAGGGAGGGACAAACGATTTTCCCCACCCGATACGTTAATAGATCATGAAGGAAGTCATTCCCCGAAAGAACAAGCATATGAAGTCCAACGGTATATACAGATTGTCATTCATCCTGCTATCCTGTCTGGTGTGCATCCAGGCAGCTATGGCGCAGAGCGTCAGAGTGTCGGGCTATGTCCTCGACCGTGGGGACAAGCCGATCCCCTTCGCCGGCGTCAAAGTACGTGGCACGGGAACTGGTGCAACGACGAATCTGAAAGGGTACTATGAGTTTCGGATGAAGGCCATGACGGACAGCGTCACCATCGAGTTCAGCTCCATGGGCTATCAGGGGGTAAGCCGCAGCCTTCCGTCCCTGACCAAGGACACTCGGCTGAACGTCCGTCTGGCAGAGGCCGAAATGGAGCTTTCGAGCGTGACGGTACAGGCCACAAAACGCAGGCTCAACACGATGGAGCGCGTCAATACCCGTGACATTCGCGTCAATGCGGGGCCTACGGGAGGTGTGGAATCGCTCATCAGCACCTATGCGGGAGTAACGCAGAACAATGAGCTAAGCTCGCAATACTCGGTTCGCGGAGGAAGCTACGATGAGAATATGGTGTACGTGAACGGAGTGGAAGTCTATCGCCCGCTGCTGGTTCGTTCGGCGCAGCAGGAAGGCTTGAGCTTCGTCAATCCGGATATGACACAGTCCGTACAGTTCTCCGCCGGTGGATTCACGGCCGACTATGGCGACAAGATGTCCTCCGTACTGGACATTCGCTACAAGCAGCCCCAGGAGAGAGAGGGGGCAGTACTCCTCGGCATGCTTCAATCGAGTGCCTACTATGGCAGCAGTGCCGGAGCTTTCAGCCAGATCACGGGCGTACGCTACAAGAGTGCCAAATCGCTCTTGGGCACTACTGACACGAAAGCCGAATACGATCCGATCTACGCGGACGGACAGACATTCATGACGTACCGCTTCAATCCCAATCTATCGGTCAGTTTCCTCGGCAACATCTCGCAAACACGCTACAAATTTATCCCCCAGACACGCGAGACGAGCTTCGGCACACTGAGCGATGCCAAAAAGCTGAAGATATTTTTCGACGGGCAGGAACAGGATCGTTTCCTCACCTACTTCGGAGCGTTCAGCATGAACCTCGTACCAAATGAGAAGCAACGACATACGATTACACTCTCTGCCTTCAACAGTAGCGAACGAGAGACCTACGATATTCTGGGAGAATACTTCCTGAACGATGTGCAGCTGGGGGCGGATGGAACTGCTTCGACAGCTTCGGACTCGGAGAGCTCTAACGGCCTGGGCATCGGGCGCAATCACGAGCATGCGCGCAACAGACTGAACTACCGCGTGCTGAACATGGGTTACAGAGGGGAGATAAAGCTGAGCGAGAAGCACCGCCTGCAAGCGGGCGTATCGGCACAGATGGAGAAAATAGCCGACCATATCAGCGAATGGGAGCGGAGGGATTCGGTAGGGTACAACCTACCCCACTCGGAGAGCGTATTGCTGATGTACAACAATCTATTTGCCGATACGGAGATGAAGGGAACGCGTCTGTCGGCATTCGTACAGGATCGGTTCAACTTCAGCATGGGAGGAGGTACATTTTCTCTCATTCCGGGTATCAGAGCTTCGTGGTGGAGCTTCAACAAGGAATTGCTCGTCAGCCCACGTATCAGCATGGGTTATTCTCCCGAAAGCAACCCGGCTTTGGTACTGCGTGCAGCTGCCGGACTTTATTATCAGGCACCGTTCTACAAAGAGCTAAGGCAGACACATAAGGATGCCGAAGGCAATAACGTGGTTGTCCTCAACGAGAAGATTCGCTCTCAGGGAGCTTTTCACATTCTCGCAGGGGCGGACTATACTTTCGAAATGGGTGGGCGTAAGTACAAGTTTACGGCAGAGGCTTACTACAAGAGTCTATTCAACATCAACCCCTATATAATAGAGAACGTGAAGATCCGCTATCTGGGCGAAAACATCGGTTCGGGTTCTGCTGCGGGTATCGATCTGAAGCTATTCGGCGAACTGGTACCCGGAGTGGACTCGTGGCTGACGGCTTCCATTATCAAAGCCCGTCAGAAACTGGATGGCTACGGTTCGCTACCTCTGATGAATGCCCCTGCTTACAACTTCTCCTTCTTCCTTCAGGAGTACGTGCCGGGCAACAAACGCATCACAGCTACCCTGCGAGCTGCACTGAGCGGAGGATTGCCACAGCTCAATCCGAGCAAAGGACTTAGCTCACCGGCCTTTACCGCACCGGCCTATAAGCGCGTCGATTTGGGGGTAATGTACAAATGGCTCGATCCGGACGACTCCTTTGCTCGCCGGAGCAAATGGCTAACAGGAGTAAAAGGGGCCTACATAGGAGCCGACCTCTTCAATCTGTTCGACATGACCAACGTCAATTCTTACTACTGGGTGTCGGATGCCTACCAACAGCAATACGCCGTACCGAACTACCTGACACGCCGCCAGTTCAATCTGCGTCTCCTCGTCGAATTCTGAAGGTTCCATACACACTGATGGATGCTCTGCCCGATAATTGGCCGATCGTATAGGGAGCTTTCTAACGAGGATTCGACAGAAATCGGAATATCTTTCTGATCAAAAACAAAAAGAGCTGCGCCGAAACTTCCATTTCGGCGCAGCTCCAATGATGGCGCAACAAGAGGATTTTCTCTCTTTATTCTGCTGTGGTTTTGCCCTTGATCTCTTTGCGATAGTGATCGTTTAGGAATTTCACCACATCGTCGGTGATGTCCAGCGTGCTGTCTGCATACAGCAAGTTTTCAAGACCTACGTTGGTAAGTATATAGCGGTATTTACCATCCTTATTCATTTCGCTCACTTGTTCGCGTACTATGCGATACATTTTATCATTGGCTTCCGCCTGTTTGTTGGCCAGAGTTTGCGTCATGCTGAGTTCTAACCTTTGGCCTTCTTCTTGCATCTTCAGAATTTTCTCCTGTTCTGCTCGGGCAGCATCTTCGCTGGTGAATGCATTTATACGCAAGCGGCGCTGAAAGTCTTCTGCAGCTTTCTGCATGGCAGTCATCTTGGTTGCCAAAATCCTTTGGTTCTGCTCTGCTTCAGCTGCAAGCTGTTTGTTGATGTCGCGATAGTATTCGTATTGCGAGGCCAAGCTGTCCATCCTTACGAAAGCAATAGGCAGAGTAGCGGCAGCTTGTTCTGCCTTAGGATTCGTTGTCTTGGCTTTTGATGCGGACGAACGCGGCATCATAATGAAGAGGATGATAATGGCAACGGCCAGTACAGCCTCGATGACATAATGGATCTGTTTCATTTGTGAATGGGATATGTTTTTTTGTTTCGTTATTATTCGAGTTCCTTGATTCGATCTTCGAGATTGCGGTGATGTTGGGCTTCGAAGTGCTGTGCCGTATGGCAGCCGATCCCTCTGTCTTGCATTGCCTTGTTGCTGCCTACATGGGTACCGGGAAACTTCCCGCCACGACGGAAAAACACACGTATGCCCAACAGGACAAAAGCCAGTCCTACCAACAAGAGAGAAGCCAAAAGAATTGTAGTCATTTATTGCTATATTTGCGGAATACAAAGGTAAGACTTTCTTACCCACAGAGAAGCACATCTAATAACTCATAGTAATAACAATGAACATTACAGATCTCAAACCCACTAAAGTGTGGAAGTTTTTCCACGAAATCACTCAAGTGCCACGTCCTTCCAAGAAAGAAGAGAAGATCCTGGCTTACCTTGTGAAATTTGCAGAAGATCGCAACCTCAAATATCGTACAGACGAGGTAGGCAATCTCGTAATTGAGAAGCCGGCAACACCCGGATACGAACACCTCGAAACGGTCATCCTTCAGAGCCATATGGATATGGTGTGCGAGAAGAATGCCGACAAGATTCATGACTTCGAGAACGACCCCATCCGCACGATTATCGATGGAGAATGGCTACGCGCTGATGGTACTACACTTGGTGCCGACAACGGTATCGGTTGTGCTGCCGAATTGGCCATTTTGGACTCCGACGATATAGAGCACGGCCCGATCGAATGCCTCTTCACGATGGACGAAGAGACGGGTATGACCGGTGCCATGAACCTAAAGCCCGGATTTTTCAATGGAAAGATCCTGCTCAACCTCGACAGCGAAGATGAGGGCGAACTCTTCATCGGATGTGCCGGAGGTATGGGAACCATGGCCGAATTTGCGTACGAAAAACGTGAAACGACTGATGACTATCTCTACTTCGAGGTAAAAGTCAGCGGCCTCAAAGGCGGTCATTCCGGCGGTGAGATTCACATCGGCCTCGGCAATGCCAACAAGATTCTGACTCGCTATCTCTATGCTCTTGAGCGCGAATTGGATTGGAAGCTGTGTTCTTTCCAAGGAGGAAACCTGCACAATGCCATTCCGCGCGAAGCTCATGCTGTTATCGGACTGAAGGCTGATCAGAAAGAGCGCGCACGAGTTATCCTGAACGAACTTGCTGCTGCAGTGGAGGACGAACTCAAGCGTGTAGATCCGGGTGTGAAGCTCGAAATGAAATCGGTAGAAAAGCCTGCATACCGTATCGATTGTGACACGAAGCGTCGTCTTGTTCGCGCTCTATATGCTTGCCCTCACGGTGTTTATGGCATGAGCCATGATATCGAAGGTTTGGTAGAAACGTCTTCAAACTTGGCTTCTGTAAAGATGAAAGAAGATGATAAGATCTATGTGGAGACCAGCCAAAGAAGCTCGACATCATCTCTTATCAGCGATATAGCCAATACAGTGGCATCCGTATTCGAACTTGCCGGTTCTAAAATCAGCTTCCGCGATCCGTACCCCGGCTGGAAACCCAATCCCGATTCGCCGATTTTGAAAGCGGCATCCGAATCATACGAGCGCGTTTTCGGCCGCAAGCCTGCTGTAAAAGCAATCCACGCAGGTTTGGAATGTGGTCTCTTCCTGGATAAGTACCCCTACCTCGATATGGTTTCATTCGGCCCTACTCTCCGAGATGTACACTCTCCCGTAGAGAAGATCGAAATCAAGACGGTTCAACTTTGGTGGGATCACTTGGTCGATATACTGAAACATATCCCCGCAGCCAAATAAAACAAGCCGGAATTTTTCCTCCGGAGAATAACCCAGAAGGGTGTGTTGAAATCGCAATCTAAAAGAGACGATTTTGGCACACCCTTTTCATATTATAGGACAACCATAAGAAAGGCATACATATTATTTTATCAGTATGTAGGTGGAACTTGTGGGACGACAATGTACTATTGACATATAAAAAAGACTGAATTGTATACTGTAGTTCGACCTTTTTATCGTTTCTTTGTATTGGTCTGTTTGCCCGTTTTCTATCTCAGAATGAAAAGGGAAACCGCATAAAGCCTATAGGGTGGGCAGCATGTAGAGCCGATTTACTTCTCTTTGCAGGCAGATGGATAGCATACCAAACGATGAATATAGACAAGCATCTATGAACAGGTTTTCAAATCATTGGCCCTACATCTTCGTAGGGTTGGTACTTTGGTTTGTATCGATGAATCGGACTGTAGCACAAAACGCCTCCGAAAAGACGGTATTGTACGATACGGATACCATTGTACTCTCCGAAGCCGATGTGCTTCGGATCGCTCTCAGTGAGAATGCCACAGTGAAAGTGGCCGATATGGATGTACGCAAACAGGAATATGCACGCAGAGCAGCACGTGCCGATCTCCTTCCGAAAGTAGACCTCAATGGCGTTTACAGCTATACGCTGAAGAAGCAGGTCTTATATATAGATATGCCCGGCTTCAGTAGTGGCGATGGTATCGAAGTGGGGCGTACACACAATACGCAAGGAAGTCTGAATGTCTCCATGCCTTTGGTATCGGCACAGCTTTGGAAAAGCATAGCCATGACGGGTGAACAACTCGATCTGGCTCTGGAGAAAGCTCGCAGCTCCCGAATCGATTTGGTAGCAGAGGTAAAGAAGGCTTATCTCGGTGTGCTGTTGGCTGAGGACTCTTATAGCGTATTCAAGCGCAGCTATGACAATGCTTTGGCCAATTATAAGAACATATCCGACAAATTCGACCGTGGACTTGTGGCCGAGTATGACAAGATTCGCGCCAATGTACAGGTACGCAACATCGAGCCTAACCTCCTGCAAGCGCAGAATTCCGTAGCCCTTGCTCTCTGGCAGCTCAAGGTACTGATGAGTATGGAAGTGGAGACTCCGATCAGACTCTCAGGCTCATTGTCCAACTATAAAGAACAGGTTTATACCGGCTATTTTGCTGCCGATACGCTTATTTCCAACAACTCCTCCCTACGTCAGCTCGACATACAGCGTCGTCTGGCTGTCAGTGCGGACAAGCTGAATAAGTACAGCTTCCTGCCTACACTCAATCTGGGAGGGCAATACACCTATTCGCTCAACAGCAACGACTTCAAATTCTGGGGCGAAGGACAACGCTGGACGCCTTTCTCCACCATATCGCTCAGCCTGAATATCCCTATTTTCAATGGAGGCAAACGTCTGTACAACGTGAAGCAGAGTGCCTTGTCGATCCGTCAGATCGATCTGCAACGACGCCACATAGAGCAATCCATCCGAATGGGAATCAAGAATCAAAATGACCGTCTGCGTACCTGTATGCAGAGATTTGTAGCCTCGGAAGAGGCTGTCCGAAGCGCAGAAAAGGGCTATCAGATAGCAGAGAAACGCTATCAGACCGGCGAAGGCACTCTCGTCGAACTCAACGATGCCGATGTGGCTCTTTTGCAGGCTCGGCTCAATTATAATCAGGCCATATTTGACTTCATGATTGCAAAGGCCGAACTGGACAAGATGAACGGAATGGGGATTCCCGAACAATGAGCATTAAAAAGTAAATAGTAACAAAATACACCTGTATGATAAATATGAAAAGATCGAAAACACTGGGCAGGGCTATCCTCCTCATAATCCTGCCATTTCTTACTCTCACGGGCTGCAATGGCAAGAAAGAGAGCCGGCCGTCTGCTGCAGATTCGGCATCTATGGCAGCCAAATTGGTGGAAACAACTATAGTGAAGACCGACACGCTGAATGAAATACTGAGCTTCACAGCCACCGTCCGGGCCGAAGTGACCAACAACATTACCCCTCAGATGGGCAATAGGATCGTACGCCTTACGGCCGAAGTAGGTGATAGAGTGGGACGCGGACAGGTGCTCGCCGAACTGGACCGGAGCCAACTGACCCAAGCCAAAGTACAGCTGGAGAATACGCGCACCAACTTCCAACGTATGGATGAGCTGTACAAAATAGGCGGCATAGCCAAACAGCAGTGGGATGCACTCAAGACGCAGCTCGACGTAGCCGAAACTACATACAACAATCTGCTGGAGAACACCGTGCTCCGAAGCCCTATATCGGGTGTGATTACCGCACGCAATTATGATAGCGGCGATATGGCTTCTCCCACAAGACCTATATATGTGGTAGAACAGATAGCCCCCGTAAAGCTCCGCATCGATGTCTCCGAACAGTATTTCTCTCGCCTGAAAAAGGGTATGCCTGCCACTATTACGGTAGATGCCCTTCAAGGACAAATCTTCGAAGGCAAGATCTCCCTGGTCTATCCCGCCGTGGATGCTTCTACGCATACGATCGGCGTGGAGATACAGATTGCCAACAGAGATCAACAGCTTCGGCCGGGTATGTATGCCCGAGTAAATCTCGATTTCGGCCAGAAGTCAGCCATTATGGTGGAGGATTTGGCCGTAGTAAAACAGGTAGGCAGTGGTGAATTCTATGTGTTTGTAGTGGAAAAAGGAAAGGCTGTCCGCCGCATGGTGAAGGTCGGAGCCAGACAAAACGATAGCTATGAGATCATCGAAGGTCTCAATGTGGGAGAGACAGTGGTTACGGCCGGTATGAACAACCTCATGGATGGTCAGTCCGTCAGAATTAAAGAACAGAGCAAACTATGAGTATATACGAATCGGCTGTAAAAAAGCCGGTCACAACCATATTGATATTCGTGGCGATAGCTATTTTCGGGCTATTCTCACTGAGTCGTCTTTCCATAGACTTGTATCCCAAGATCGAGACGAGTAATATCATGGTCGTGACCTCCTATGCCGGAGCCAGTGCATCGGACATAGAGAACAACGTTACGAAGGTCTTGGAGAATACGCTCAACGGGGTCAGCAATCTCAAGCACATTACTTCGAAGAGTCGGGAGAATGCCTCCGTCATCACGCTCCAGTTCAATGAAGGTGTGGACATCGAAGTGGCTACCAATGATGTGCGCGACAAGCTCGATGCCGTCTCCAACTTCCTGCCCGATGATGTGAACAAACCGATGATCTTCAAGTTCGGCACCGATGATATTCCCATCACCATGCTATCCGTGCAGGCCAAAGAGAGTACGATGGCCCTGTCGAAGATCCTCGAAGACAAGGTCACGAATGCTCTGGCACGCCTCGATGGTGTAGGTGCGGTGAGCATTATGGGTACTGTGAAGCGCGAAATACAGGTGTACTGCGATCCGGCGAAACTGGAAGCATACAACCTGACCGTGGAGGCTGTGAGCCAAATCATATCGGCCGAGAACAAGAATGTGCCGGCCGGTCTGATCGATTTGGGCAATAAGACGAGTTCGATCCGCGTACAGGGTGAGTTTGCCGATGTACGCCAGCTGAACCAAATCGTAGTAGCCAGCATGGGTGGTCGCAACGTCTATCTGAGCGATGTGGCTCGTGTGGAGGATACACATGCCGAAAACGAACAGGAGAGCTACAACAACAATGTGCGTGGGGCTATGATCATGATCAACAAGCAGTCCGGAGCCAATTCGGTGGCTATCTCCCGTGCGGTCTATGATGCTCTACCCGAGATACAGGCTTCGCTCCCTTCGGACGTGAAGCTGGGCACCATTTTCGATACTTCGGACAACATCGTCAATACGATCAATAGTCTGCGCGATACGATTGCTATTACGTTCGTGATCGTTATCCTTGTGGTTCTGTTCTTCCTCGGACGATGGCGTGCCACATTTATCATCGGTTTGACGATCCCTATTTCACTGGTTGCCTCCTTTATCTACCTGATGGCTACAGGCAATACGTTGAATATCATTTCTCTCAGCTCCCTCTCTATCGCTATCGGTATGGTGGTGGACGATGCCATTGTGGTACTCGAAAATGTAACAACCCACATAGAACGGGGCAGCTATCCCAAGCAGGCAGCCATACATGGCACGAACGAAGTGGGGATCTCCGTCATAGCTTCCACACTGACGATGCTGGCCGTATTCCTCCCACTGACGATGATTCAGGGGCTTACGGGTATCCTATTCCGTCAGTTGGGTTGGATCGTGAGTATCATCATGATTATCTCTACGGTAGCTGCTCTCAGTCTGACGCCGATGCTCTGTTCGCAGTTGCTTCAGCGCGACAAAAAACAAGGGCGGCTGCAACAAAAGCTCTTTGCTCCGATCGAACGCTTTCTCGATTCGGTAGATCGAGTATATGAGCGTTTCTTGAATTGGACAGTGAGACACAGAGCCGTTACGTTAGTCAGTGCTTTTATCATTTTTGCAGCAAGTCTGATGATGACGCCACTGCTCAAAACGGAATTCTTCCCTCAGTCCGACAACGGCTATATCCAGATTCAGGCAGAATATCCGGTAGGCACAGGAGTCAATCTGCCACGCGCTTTTGCTCTTCGTATGATCGACAGATGGGAGAACGAAATACCTGAAATCGACAGGACGAGCTTTAGTGTCGGTCAGGCCGAAGCATCCAGCATGTTTGCCGCCATGCAGGACAATGGCACGAATATCATCACTTTCCATATCGGTCTTACCGGACGCGATGAGAGAAAACGCTCCATGAATGAAGTGGCCGACCAGATGCGCACCATGCTGGCCGATTATCCTGAGATTGACAATTATAAGGTCACTCCGGGCGGAAGCGGCGGCGGTATGGGCGGACAACCTACAGTAAATCTGGATATATACGGCTATGACTTCAATAAAACGGGCGATCTGGCAGAGAGATTCAGTCGTCTGATGAAAGAGGACGGCAGATGTGCCCAAGCGACAATCAGCCGAAAAGACTACGTACCGGAGTATCAATTCGTATTTGATCGTACCAAATTGGCCGAAAACGGATTGAACAGCACCACGGCTGCCATGTTCCTGCGCAACCGTGTCAATGGCAGTGTGGCATCTACCTATCGTGAAGAAGGCGACGAGTACGATATTCGCGTGCGCCTGGCACCTGAGTTCCGACGATCATTGAGGGATTTAGAAAACATCCTCATCTATACGCCTCAGGGCAGAGGTATTCGCCTGGGAGAACTGGGCAGCATAGAAGAATTGTACACTCCTCCTACCATTGAGCGCAAGGATCGTCAGCGTGTCGTTACCGTAGCTTCCACGGCTGTCAAAGGAGCTGCATTGAGCGATTTGGTCGAAGTGGCTAAAGAAAAAATTGCACAGCTGGAGATTCCCGACGAAGTGGACTACAAAATCAGCGGTACATACGAGGACCAACAGAAGACATTTGCGGACTTGAGTACCCTCATGCTGCTGATCGTCATACTCGTCTTTATCGTCATGGCGGCACAGTTCGAGAGCCTCGTCGATCCTTTCGTGATCATGTTTTCCATACCCTTTGCTTTCACGGGAGTCATAGCCGGTCTTATCATTACCAATACCACTTTCAGCGCTATGTCCTTTATCGGTCTGATTATGCTCATGGGTATCGTGGTCAAGAACGGTATTGTGCTCATCGATTACACCCGCCTCTGTCGAGAGCGCGGTATGGGCATTCTCTCTGCCGTAGTACAAGCCGGCCGCTCACGTTTGCGTCCCGTGCTTATGACTACCCTGACTACCATATTGGGTATGGTACCTATGGCTATCGGAATCGGAGAAGGATCCGAACTATGGCAGCCGATGGGGGTTACTGTGGCATGGGGACTGTCCGTATCCACACTGATTACGCTCATTATCGTCCCGACTGTTTATGCCGTATTTGCCTCGAACGGTATGAGAAGACAGCGTAGACTGCTGGCCAAGAAGTATACAAAAAAAGAAAACAAAAGCAGAGTATGGAACAGAAAATGATTTTCATCACCTATAATCAGGCCTATCACGATATTATCATTCGATTGCTTAGCCGACACAATCTCAAAGGATATACCTATTGGGAGACTGTCCGCGGTTGCGGTAGCGATACGGGTGAGCCTCACTTGGGTACTCACGCATGGCCTACGCTCAATGGTGCCCTCATGGTCGTTTGCCCTTCCGAGAAAGTGAAAACCATAATGGACGCTCTGCGTATCCTTGACGCCGCCACTCCGGATCAGGGACTTCGCGCCTTTGTTTGGAATATCGAGCAAACAATCTGATCGGAGATTCTCGACCTCCATCTTCTTAGTATACGGGGGCTGCATCCAATAAGGTTTGGGTGCAGTCCTTTTTTATTGTCTCATTATGCTCTCCCATCTCACATTCGCTGATTTACGCACCGGTATTTTCTCGCTTACTGTCCCACAAAACGTGGCGTGAGAACTTTTCGCTTTTGGTCCGGGAAGTAAAAAATTCTCGCGCCAAAACGAAAAAGTTCTCGCGCCACTTTTCCAGGAATTACGCGCCGCAATCAGATCATTTCCGGTTCGAAACGCCTTGATGTAGACAGCAGGCTCTATCCGACATAGGATTCTCCCACAAATCGGACACAATTTAATCATATCAGACGCTCTCTTTTTTGTACTTTTGGGGGAACGAAATCCGAATACGACTTTTCGGTACAACCTTACAAACAATAATGAACCCTATCGCGTTAATCACCGGAGCCACCTCCGGCATCGGTGCAGCTTCGGCTCGCCGCCTGGCTTCGCTCGGCTATAACCTTATCATCACGGGACGACGTTCCGACCGGCTGCAAAGCATAACCGATGAAATAAGAGCAGAATACCCGATCGAAATACTGCCGCTCTCTTTCGATGTCCGCAGTCGTGAAGAAGTGGAGACCCATTTGGGCAATTTGCCTGATCCTTGGCAGTCTGTTTCTGTCCTTGTCAATAATGCCGGTTTGGCAGCGGGACTCGACCCCATACAGTCCGGTGACATTGAAGACTGGGAACGTATGATAGACACCAATATCAAAGGACTCCTCTACGTAACTCGCACAATCAGTCCGGGTATGATAGCCCGTGGCAGCGGACATATCATCAATATCGGGTCTATTGCCGGCAAGGAAGTATACTCCAACGGCAATGTCTATTGTGCCACGAAGCATGCCGTAGATGCTCTTTCGAAGGCGATGCGTATAGATATGCTTCCTTATGGCATCAAAGTCACACAGATTTGCCCCGGAGCAGTGGAGACGGAGTTTTCGCTGGTGCGCTTCCATGATGATCAGGCCAAGGCCGATGCTGTGTACAAGGGCTTCACGCCTCTCTGTGCAAGCGACATAGCGGAATGCATAGCGTCCGTGCTAAACCTGCCCGACAATATCTGCATCAACGATATGGTAGTGATGCCGAAGGCACAAGCAGGCAGCGGACACTTTTTCAAGCAAATTTGATCACAAAGCGACCAAACGATAGTCGTATTTGTTTGGTTATAGATATAGTTATCACATTATAAAAAGGAATATCATTATGCAAAAACAATTGTTGTTGGGGGTAGAAGCTATAGCCCAAGCTGCTTTGGATGCAGGCATATCCGGTGTATATGCCTATCCCGGTACTCCCTCTACGGAAATCACCGAGCATATCCAAAACTCTCGGATGGCTAAGGAAAGAAATGTCCATCGGGAATGGGCGGCAAACGAAAAGACCGCTATGGAATCGGCCCTCGGGATGTCCTACGCAGGCAAACGCGCTCTCGTATGTATGAAGCATGTGGGGATGAACGTAGCGGCAGACTGCTTTATGAATGCTGCCATCACGGGTGCCAACGGCGGTATGGTGATCGTTGCTGCCGACGACCCCTCTATGCACTCATCCCAGAACGAACAAGACTCCCGCGTGTATGGACAGTTTGCCATGATTCCTGTGATGGAGCCATCCAACCAACAGGAAGCTTACGACATGACGCGCCTTGCCTTCGACCTTTCCGAACGTTTGGGTACCCCCGTCATGATGCGTATTACGACTCGTCTGGCTCACTCTCGTGCCGGTGTCGTTCCGACCGAGCCGATCGGGGAGAACGGATTGCACCTGCCGGAAGACAAACGCCAGTACGTATTGCTTCCCGGTATTGCCAAGAAAAGATACAGAATCCTCCTCGACAAGCAGACCGATTTCGTACGGCAGTCCGAGAACTCGCCCTATACCGAATATATCGATGCCGCTGATAAGTCCAAGGGTATAGTGGCATGCGGTATCGCATACAACTACCTGATGGAGGCTTTCAAGGCTCAGGTGCCTTACCCTGTCCTCAAGGTGACGCAATATCCTATTCCTCACAAGCAGATGGAGCGATTGCTCAACGAATGCGGTGACATCGTAGTCATGGAAGAAGGCTATCCTGTAGTGGAGCAGCTGCTGAAGGGTTTCCCCGGTTTGGAGCGGATCAAAGGTCGTCTCGATGGCACATTGCCCCGTGATGGAGAGTTGAATCCGGATCATGTGGCAAAAGCTTTCAATATACCGGTCGTAGAGGGAGAACCTATCCCCGATCTCGTTGCAGCACGCCCGCCTGCCTTGTGCAAAGGCTGTAGCCATCGCGATGTGTACGATGCGTTGAACGAGGTTCTTACAGAATATCCCAACGGACGCGTCTTCTCCGATATCGGATGCTATACACTTGGTGCTTTGCCTCCTTATGAAGCCATCAATTCCTGTGTGGATATGGGGGCATCTATCACGATGGCCAAAGGGGCTGCCGATGCCGGCCTGTTCCCTGCTGTGGCTGTAATCGGCGACTCTACTTTCACACATTCCGGGATAACGGGTCTTCTTGATGCCGTCAATGAGAATAGCAACATTACGGTGATTATCTCCGACAATGAATCAATCTCCATGACCGGAGGTCAGCATTCGTCTGCATACGGCAAGGTAGAGGCCATCTGTCGCGGTATCGGAGTGGATCCGGATCACATCAAGGAGCTGTTGCCCGTACCCAAGAAACATGACGAACTATGCAGCATCATTCGGGAGGAAATCAACTATGAGGGTGTATCCGTCATCATTCCCCGTCGCGTCTGCATCCAAAAGCATGCTCGCGATGCCAAAGCTGTCAAACGTGCAAAGGCCAAGGAATAACCATTGAAGTAGGAGGAAATAAAGAAATGAAAACAGATATTATTTTGGCCGGTGTCGGAGGCCAAGGCATTTTGTCCATTGCAGCAGCTATCGGTTCGGCTGCTCTGACCAACAATTTGTATTTGAAGCAGGCCGAAACCCACGGCATGAGCCAGCGAGGTGGCGACGTACAGTCTTTCCTGCGCCTGTCGGATGCACCCATTTACTCTGACCTGATTCCTATCGGGGGAGCGGATCTTATCCTCTCCGTGGAGCCGATGGAAGCATTGCGCTATCTTCCTTATTTGAAGCCTGACGGTTATGTGGTGACCAATACGGTTCCGTTTATCAACATCCCGAACTATCCCGAGACTACGTCAGTTATCTCCAAGATCGAATCTCTTCCCCACCACGTTCTGATCGATGCGGACAGCATCGCCCGTGATGAGGTAGGCAATGTCCGTGCTTCCAATTTCGTGATGCTCGGTGCCGCTTCTCCCTTTATCGAGATTCCTTTCGACTATCTGGCAGGCGGTATCGAAGCTATTTTCAGCCGCAAAGGACAAGAGGTGGTGGATATGAACCTCAAGGCACTGAATGCGGGACGAGAGTTCGCCCTCCGATACGCAGCAGGGAAATAAAGGTTAGAAGAGGGAGTCCCTCCTTTTTACCGAACTTTTCCTTACCCATTCAAGTGAAATAAGAAGAGGATGCATCATGCTCTTTGGGCATAAGGAAAGAGGGTGTGTGAAAATCGTGATCAAACGATTTTAGCATACCCTCTATCTTTTTGACTCAGTTTCTCGCGGAATATCTCTCGTCTTTTGATGACAGAGCCTTCTCTTGCGACTTCCTACGACGAGGTCTTTGCACTCGATACTATAAGCCTCCACACTTGATACTATAATACTATAAAGTCCTCAGGCTTCCTTTTGGGGACAGTCTTTCTGCGATACCGCAACATTGATTCCGACAATTAAACGGTTGTCTTGCTATTTGTTCTTATATATATTAGGTGTCGATGCGATCGAAACTTTATGGAGATTCATGGCGTTTATGACAGATAAAGCAGCAAAGAAAAAATCGGATTATAGCGTTTTGCCTTTAAACTGTTTTTGTCGTATCATTGCAGACTGAAAAATAACAGAGAATAAGCATAACACAAACAAGAAAATGAAGAAGTTTCACAAATTTCTCCTGCAGTTAGGGTTGTCAGCATTCGTTGGAATAGCAACGGTGCTAACTGCTTCTGCACAAATTTCTTTCGGAGGAGAGCCTTTGAGTTTCTCCTCAGAATCAGCACGAACGCATTCATTCGACGATGCAATGACAGTTCGCCTTACTCCGGACTTCAATCCTGAAGACCTGATAGCTCGGAGCCGTTGGCAATCTCAAAGAGATGGACGTCCCGTACAGATAGGACAGGTAATACCCGTGGATGTGGACTTTGCATCCAAGGCCACACGCATCTCTTCGATCAGAGGAGCAGATGTATACCGTCTGCAATTCAAACTAGACGGAGCTAAGGCTATTACACTCTACTATGATGCGTTCAATATTCCGGAGGGTGGACGCCTCTATATCTATACGCCCGATCACGAAAATGTATTAGGTGCATATACGAATGCCACTCATCGCCGTAACGAAGCGTTTGCTACCGAACCGGTACTCGGAAGCGAACTTATAATGGATTACGAAGTTCCTCGCGGAGGGGCTTTGCCTTACATCAAGATCTCCGGCGCAGGCTATATATTCGACAAAGTCGGCGGACGCCCCGTGACGGATGAACATTACGGGATCGGCGAGGACGACTCCGATTCGGACTGCGAAATCAACATCAATTGTCCTGAAGGAGCAGACTGGCAGACCGAGAAGAACGGTGTGGTGCAAATGATTATGGTACAAGGACCGTATATCTCAATGTGCTCGGGCAACCTGCTCAATAATACAAAGGGAGACTTTACCCCGCTGATCATTTCTGCCGGACACTGTGCTTCCTTAACGACCAATTTCGGTGTAACACAATCCGATTTAAATAAGTGGATCTTCACTTTCCACTATGAAAAAAGAGGATGCAGCAATGGTACATTGGCTATCTTCCGTGGCAACAGTATCATCGGAGCTTCCATGAAGGCATTCCTTCCGATCAAAGGCAAATCCGATGGTCTCCTGCTGCAACTCAACGACCAAATACCTCTGCGATATCGCGTCTACTACAATGGTTGGAACAGCACGAGTGAAATCCCTTCAAGCGGAGCCGGCATTCATCATCCTGCTGGAGATGCTATGAAGATCTCTATCCTGAAGAAAGCTCCGACCCTGAATACATGGATCACCCCCAGCGGATCTGGAGGCACAAACGATCACTTCTATTTCAAATATGATCAAGGAGGTACAGAAGGAGGATCATCGGGTTCTTCTCTCTTCAATCAGAATAAGCACGTGGTCGGTACACTGACCGGGGGCGCCGGCAATTGTGGTGGGACAGAGTTCTACGGAAGGATGAACAGCCATTGGAATAAATACGCTTCCGAGGGCGATAAAAGCCGTATGGACATCTATCTGGATCCCCAAAATAATGGACAGACAATGGTTCTCAACGGCACATACAGAGATGGCTATAAGCCTTTGCCTTCTGTACCCCAGTTATTGTTGCAGTCTAAAGGCGATCATGTCGAATTGGATTGGACGGCTGTTCCTGCTGATCAATATCCGTCATCTTATCAGGTCGAATATCACATATTCCGAGATGGCACCGAAATAGCTACGACAAAGGAATTGTCCTATTCGGATCCAATCGATGAAAGCATTATCGGTAGCGGTATCATTCGCTACGAAGTAAGTGCACGCTTCATTTATCCCTCGCCCCTGGATGGAGTCGAAGCTTATAAGGACACGGATAAGACTTCTGCCGACATTGCCATTGGAGACATTCAGACCAAACTCAAGCCAACCGTAACGCCTCTCCCCGAAGGAGGAGTATCATTAAGCTGGAAAGTTCCTTTCTTAAGCCAGTTGGTTTCCCGATTCGGAGAAAATCCCAACCATATATTCAAAACCTTCGACGTGCCCTATGTCTCTGCCGCAGCAGCACAAACTCCCAATCCTCCCGTTGGCGTAGTCATTGCAGACAAGTTTATGGCCGGTACATATCCGGAAAAGGCTGCTATCGCTGCTGTCTATGTAATGCCATCCGCTCCGGACTCTACTTTCTTCCTCTTCCTCAAGAGCAACACAAACAGAAGATTACAAAAGGTGACAACTCCATCCGATTGGCAGCCTGGAACATGGTTGAGGATCGATTTGGATAGGCCATTCCCGGTGAATAATGACCACATGCTTTTTGCCGGTATCAGAATGCCCAATAAGTACAAGATCAACCGTGCTATCCGTTACGTAAGAAACCCGGATAACTTGTTCTCCATCACCGGTAAGAAGATTTCATATAACAATGGAGTTTCTTTCGAAGGCTACGGAATACCCTCGCTTTTGGGCTATATGGCTATCAAATATTTGGTTGTAAATACCGATGCTCCGAAGATCGACATGTCGCTCGTACAGGAACCCTATGCTAAGGGAACGAACGTAGCTCCATTCCCCGAATTGGTCGGCATATATATCTATAAGAACGGAACGTTCATCGGTACACAGGATCCATCTGTCACAACTTATTCGGTTACAGATGGGACAGAGAGCGATGAATACGAAATAAAACTGGTATATAAGGGATCGGGTATTCCGAATAGCGTTGTACAGATTGAGAATAACAATGCTGTCGTTGCATATCCATCTGTTGTAACAGATCGTTTCAGCATCAAGAATGCTCATATCGTTCACGCTGCCGCTCTCTACTCATTGGATGGCAAACTGGTTCGTTCTTGGAACAACCTCCGCAATGGTGTGACATTCAGTGTTCAAGGGCTGACAGCCGGCTCCTATATGCTCGTTATGCAAACGGCAAGCGGACCCGTCAACCAAAAGATCGTAAAGAAGTAGAGAGCCATTTCTCTAACTTGAATACATAAACCGATGAGGGGGCTGTGTCAAAATTCATTTTTGGCGCAGCCTCCTTTTTTATTCCTCATGCAACAACAAAACCCCAACTTTCACAAGATAGGGCTTCATTCATTCACTAAGTTTGAGTAACTTAGCAAATATCAATTATTTAGTCGTCCCTTAAAATTCTTTTTAATCTCTGATATTCAGCAAATTAGTTTGCGAATATCTTTGCTAAATCTGCAAGTTTTCTTATCTTCATAGNTGCCTCTTCTGAATTGGTACACTTTCGCAAGCGCATTGGTGAAAAGGGGATAGAGCTCATTTTTCAGGAAAGCATTCGTGTCAATAACGAAGATGATGATGAGCATCATCATGACACTGCTTTTATTGATTCGACCGTTCAAGAGAAGAATATCACCTACCCTACAGATGCCAAGTTGCATAAAAAGATTGTCCGTAAGGTTCT
>NZ_JRAT01000001.1:0-47359 GCF_000765945.1 Porphyromonas gulae | reverse complement strand
TAAGGGCTGTCAACCTAAAGTAGAATTATAGAAAGAACCGGTAAACCAATTGTAGAACTATCCCGCCCAACTGTCAACTTTTTTCAGTACACGTCACTGAAAAACGTGGCGCGACAATTTTTTCGTTTTGGTTCGGGAAGTAAATTTTTTACGCGCCAGAACGAAAACAATCTCGCGCGTAAATCCTCGAAATCACGTTCCGCAATTTGTCCGATTTCGGTTCCGCTTTTTCAGGATACGGCAGAAGAAAGAATGGAGAGTCGGCAGGAAAAAAATAAGGAGTCAATCTCGTCCTTGACTCACAGTACTCAAGCCTCGCTTTTGAGCGAATCAGCCTTGCTTTTGAGAACGGTAGTAATCGGAGAAAGTGCCGAAAGAACAACCATCGGCAAGAAGAGTATCGATCACGGCCTCCAGTCTGTGGCACATTTTTTCGCCACTGTTATGAGTAACCGTATAGCTCAGTTTGCAGCCGGGTAAACAGCCGATCTCTGCGAACTCCCACGGGTGAAAATAAAGATTGAGATAATTGTCGCGCCGAACGGTGTGGCGAATCATCCTGATGTACAGGCTGAGGGGAAGATGGTGGAGGGAAAGCCAGAAGAGAGGGAAACGCAATAGAGGCGTTACCGAACTCGGCATCTGCAAGACCCCATACTTGTCGAAATAGGGTAATCTCGGAGCAGAGAGATGATTGTAGCGGCCGGGGATACAAGTCGGATTGAGCGAAGAATTGTACAAGTACCCGGCTTGCGCTATTTCCGCATCGTCCACGGGCATCATGCGTGGCATCCGAAAACCGCAGACATCCGGGCCATCCCACAGAGAAGCGAGCTTCTGACGAGACTCGGCAAGGTGTTCTTGAGTGAAAGAGGAGTGAAACACTCCATGAGAGGCCAATTCGTGTCCTTCCGAGTAGATCCTCTTTCGCAGATCCTCCGGCAATGACTCCCAGAAAGTGACGGTACTGAAGAAGGTGGCCCGAACGCCTTTTTTCTTCAGTATATGGAGGATGTCCTCTGTCCCTTGGCGACTGATGCGCAACTGTTCTTCCAAGGGAAAGTCTTTATATCCCTGCTCAATCGGCACATCGAACTCCTCAATATCGAAACTCAAGAGAACCATCTTGCTCTGATCAGTTTGGGGATTTTATAGACTTCACGAAGGATCGTCTTGGCTTTCATTACCGACAGAGAGATGTCGGGACGAATGGAACCGCTGACGACTGCTATACGCACTTTTTTTCTCTTCGCCAGACAGATAAATTCGGTATCGAACAGGAAACTATCTATCCGTGTTTGGAGGAAAACGGAACGTCCCGTTGAGGAGAACCCCTTGAGTCCTCCCTGTGTATCCGTCGTTGGCAGGAAGAAGAATTTATTTACAAAATGCGAAAAGTCGGAAAGCATTTTCCTCTTAAAGCGAATCCTTTTCCCATAAGATTCCGGCTCTCTACGGGATATAACGACGTCTGCACCTTCCAGAAGGGCTTCTATCACTTGTTTATATGAGTCCGGAGTAAACGGCAGATCATAATCCGTATAGAGCACAAAAGGTGCATCGGTTTGTCCTACGCCATAGCGGACGGCAAAGCCTTTTCCTCTATTCTTGGCGTAGTCGCAATAGACAACTTTCCATCGCGATGCAGCCCAATGCGAGCGTACCTCGTCAGAATGACCGTCATTGCTCCCATCGGGTACGATGAATATGCGGAAAGTCACGTCCGGCATACTATCGGACAAGGCTGTCAAGCGAGATATAGTCTCTCGCTCCCATCCCTGACCGGGACGATATGCCGGCAGTACCACATCAATTCTGATCATAAGCCAAAGAGGAGGATGTGTCCGCTTGGGTCGGGAGATAATGCGTGCGAAGCAACTCAATACTCAACCGTATCCAAACCAAGGTCGGGAATAGAGCCTTCAAGGCGTATGGGAGCACGATACTCTTGCGAAGAGCCGCCGGGAACAGATCGGTAGGCGACAAAGAGGAGAGGAGTAGTGTTCCGACTAAGAGTGTAATATCCAGCCGATCGGGTTTCCCTTTGGGACGATGCACGAACCAAATACCGACGCCCAACAAGGCTATGATATAAGTACTCGATTCGCTACCGGTACTGAACAAAACGGTGAAAAGCAGGGTCGAAGCCAAAATACTCATTCGGAAGAATGGAGCCTTGTACTGACTGAATCGGAGGAAAGGAAGAGCGAACAGGATAAGTCCGGGTACTAACAACAGCAAGTCGGAATAGCCGGCACTGCCGGTCATTTTCCTAACCATTCCGAGCAGGGAGACATTTTGATACAGGGAAAACAGATTCTCCCCATTCTTCGTGCCAAGGCTGGCAAACCAATCCACATATTGTTCAAGAGCATAGGAACTTCCTCCAAAGAGCATCGGCAGGATACCGATCAGACCGAACCATGCAAAAAGCCAAGCCAAATAGCGGCCTTTTCTTTTCACAAAGGGGAAGAAAGCCAATCCGACGATACCATACAGTTTGGTCAGAGTCCCTAAAACGATGAAAAGCGTTGCTGCCCATTCCTTTTTCTTTTCCACAAAAGCAAAGCTGAGCAGAATACATGCTCCTATGAGGATATTGAACTGCTGCATACACAATGCCGTGTACAGGTCAAGGAAAGCAATCCACAGGATGGCAGCCTTTTTCTTTTCGCTCGTGGGTAATTGGCTGACAGCCCAAAGACATCCGGCAACCGAAAAGCATAGCCACAGCAGCATCCCGATGAAGGAAGGCAAAAGGGCAAAAGGAGCAAAAAGGATAGGGAAGACAGGGCCGTAGAGAAAGACATCGTGATGCTCTGCCGGATAGGCCGAATAGAGCGACTGATGTCGGGAGAAATGATAGAAAGAGGAGCGGAATATGGTATAATTATTGTGCCTGTGCGGAGCCGCTTTCGTAATGGCAGATACGATGGCAGCTATCCACCACAATAGAGGAATGCTATTTTGGAAAGAAAGCCTCGGTTTTAATCGCATTAAGATTTTGGTTTTTGGGAGAAAGATCGGAGGATCGGCTGTTATTCTTCCTTGCGGATCACTGATCGGATTTTTTCGACAAGGAGGGAGAGTGCCACCGAATTGAATCCACCTTCGGGAATGATCAGATCGGCATACCGCTTGGATGGCTCCACAAAATCCTCGTGCATAGGCCGCACCGTACTGAAGTACTGTGCCAATACCGAATCCATATTGCGTCCCCGTTCTTGGACATCGCGTACAAGGCGGCGCGCCAAACGAATATCCGCATCGGTATCGACGAATACTTTCACATTCATCAGATCCCGCAGCTCTTTGTTTTCGAATATCAGGATTCCATCCAGCACGATTACTTTGGCAGGACGGACGGTTACTTTTTCTTTCAGACGATTGTGCTCTACGAAAGAATATACAGGGCGCTCTATCGTTTTGCCTGCTTTCAGGGAGAGAATATCTCGGACGAACATGTCCGTGTCGAAAGCATTGGGGTGGTCGTAGTTCAGCTTCTTTCTTTCCTCAAGGGAAAGGTGGTCATTGGCCTTGTAATAGTAGTCATGACAGAGCACAAGTACATCTTCCTCCACGAAAGCCTCACAGAGCTTTTTCACCAATGTACTCTTGCCGGAAGCACTTCCGCCGGCTACTCCTATTATCGTCGTATTCATTACCATCCCTCCTCCAAAAGGGCGTGTCGCAACACGCAGTTATCATTCATTACACTTACAAGACACCATTCTGCTTGAATACCTTATGCAGCTTTTCGATGGCAAAGTCGAGTTGCTCTTTCGTATGCGTAGCCATGAGCGAAAAGCGAATAAGGGTGTCGGACGGAGCTACCGCCGGAGAGACCACGGGATTGACAAATACCCCTTCTTCGAAAGCGTCTCGGGTTATTTGGAATGTCTTCTCGTTGTTGCGGATAAAAAGCGGGATAATAGGTGTCGATGTGTGGCCTATTTCAAAGCCGAGAGAGCGGAACGCGTTCAATGAGTAGTGCGTCAGCTCCCACAATCGGGCCAAACGCTCCGGTTCGCTAAGCATAATGTCCAGAGTAGCTGCCGCCGCTGCCGTAGAGGCCGGCGTACAGCTGGCACTGAAAATATAGGATCGGGCGTGGTGGCGCAGGTAGTTGATAACGCTCTTATCGCCTGCAATGAATCCACCGAGTGAGGCGAAAGATTTGCTGAAAGTACCCATGATCAAGTCCACTTCGTCGGTCAGACCGAAGTGATTGCAGACGCCGCGTCCATGGTCGCCCATCACACCGATACCGTGAGCTTCATCGACCATCACATTGGCGTTGTATCGCTTGGCGAGGCGAACGATTTCGGGCAAATTGCAGACATCGCCCTCCATACTGAAGACACCATCTACCACAATCAGTTTGATCTTGTCCGGATCGCACTGCTGGAGTCGCTTCTCCAGAGAGCCCATATCATTATGCTTGTACTTCAGCTTCGTGCTGAACGAAAGGCGAATACCCTCGATGATCGAAGCATGATCCAACTCGTCCCAGATGATATAATCCTCGCGGCCGGTGATGCAGGAGACAACGCCCAAATTTACCTGAAAGCCGGTAGAGAAGCTGATGGCATCCTCCTTGCCGACGAACTCGGCCAGCCGTTTTTCCAGTTCGAGGTGAATATCGAGCGTCCCATTGAGGAAGCGAGAGCCGGCACAGCCCGTACCGTACTTCTTCGTAGCTTCGATAGCTGCCTCCTTGACTTTCGGGTGGTTTGTCAGACCCAGATATGCATTGGAGCCGAACATCAAGACTTTACGACCGTCAATAACGACCTCGGTATCCTGATCGCTTTCGATTTTTCTGAAATAAGGGTAAATACCTGCGGCTTGTGCCTTTTGCGGCTCGGTATATTGAGCCAATTTATCCTGTAACAATTTTCCCATTCGCCTCAAGAGTTAGCTTATTAGGCACAAATGTAAAAAAAAACGGGACGCTGACAGCACAGATTCAGGGCAAGCGTGCAGAGAGGAGGATAGGAAAAGTCTCTTTGGAAAGCCTTCTCCCAAGACATCAAGAAGTATCGGGACGATCCCTTAGGAGTCCCCCCTGAGACCCCTAAGGAGTCTCCTATGGGATCCCTGAGGAGTGTCGGGAGAGACCCCTTAGGGGTCATGGAGGGGATCCCTAAGGGGTCTCAGGAGAGATCCCTTGGGGATGAGAGCGGGCTGAAAAGAGAAGAGAGAAGAAGGCAGAGTATACCGCAAGGCTTTTCGATGGAGATCTTGCGAGAATGTCAAGGAGCTACGCGTCAGTCCTGTGCGATATAAAACTCCTTATCCGCTTCCGAGAAGCACACGATAGTGATGTCGATGGGGCGATCTGCAATAATCTCCTCGATAGTGGCCAAAGCAATGCGAGCAGCCTGATGCTTAGGATAACGGTAAACGCCGGTACTGATGCAGGGGAAGGCAATGGTTTTCAACCCCTTGTCCAAGGCTATGGACAGCGATGTATGGTAGCAGGAAGCCAATAGATCCGGCTCTCCTTGTTGTCCTCCATGCCACACAGGGCCTACGGTATGAATAACGTATCGCGCCGGCAGATTGTATCCTCCCGTTATTTTGCTTTCTCCCGTAGGACAACCGTTGAGAGTGCGACACTCCTCCAGCAGTTCGGGACCGGCTGCTCGGTGAATGGCTCCGTCCACTCCCCCACCACCCAAAAGGGTATGATTCGCCGCATTGACAATGGCATCCCCTTCGAAGCGAGTAATATCGCCTACCGTGATTGTTATCTTTCCCATAGTGCTATTTTCGTTTATGCCCTGAACGGGCGTGATGTCGTGTTTTATCAAGCAGCCGGTCCCGACCTTGATACCGAAGGCTTATTCCATGCCCTCCATGGATTCGAGCACAAGCGTCGTACCATCCCAAACGGCATAGGAGTTGTACCGAATCCAATCGCCAAGGATCAGGACACGCTTCTCATCGCGCAATGCCATATCGACCAGCATATGCCGATGGCCGAAAATATAGAAATCCACTTCGGGATGTCGGGTACTATGCTCTTTGGCAAAGCGAATCAGCCATTCGTTTTCTATATCGAAGTAGTCATTGCTGTAGGCGTGGGGGATATTGCCGAGTGTCTTTCGCTTCTCTCCGCTGCGTCTGCTTTTCAGTGAAATGCCATAGGCCAAACCGACCGTCCAGCGAGGATGCACGGCTGCATAAAGGAGGCGTGCCAACGGATTGCGGAAGAGCCGGTACATGCAGTCGTACGAACGCTTCACAGACCGATACTCCTCATCTCCATGCGCCAAGCGAAAGAGCTTGCCGGACAACTCCACCGTAATGCCATGCATATGGACATGAGCACCCAGCTCCTGGGTCAAATAATCCGTCAGCCATACGTCGTGATTGCCGGCAAAGAAATGTATCTCCACCCCCTCATCGCTCAATTCGGCTACTTTCCCGAGGAAACGTGTGAAGCCACGAGGCACCACATACCGATACTCGAACCAATAGTCGAACATATCGCCCATGAAGTAGACAGCCTTGGCCTCATGGCGAATACGCTCCAACCATGCGGCCAAACGCCTCTCCACAGCCATGGGATCGGCATGATGGCGCGAACCGAGATGGGCATCGCTGGTAAAGTAGATCTTGGAACGCATGGGGGAATTCGATTCGGAGCCGAAGTTTTTAGAGGAATCCAAGCTCCAGCATGGCTTCCTCGCTCATCATGTCCTTACTCCATTCGGGTTCGAAGGTCAGGTCTATCTTTACCCCCTTGACGCCTTTCACGCTTTCCACCTTCATGCGAACATCCTCTATGATGAAGTCCGCTGCAGGACAATTCGGTGCCGTCAGTGTCATGGTGACGGTAACAAACCCGTCGGCTCCTACATCCACATTATATATCAAGCCCAAATCATACACATTGACCGGGATTTCAGGATCGTATACTGTACGCAGCATGCGGACAATATCCTCTTCTATCTGCAAAAATTCGTTGTTCATCGCTCAAAAACTTCGTTTGTCAAACTGCATCGCTACCGGATGCGGCAGCCTTTGTCTGGTCAAGCACCATACAGCGGTGTTGTCTTTCAATCCAACATCTCCCTGTATTTCTTGTCTATGTCCTTACGAGCGGCATCGGTAGGCTTGAAGCTGTCCGAGTTTTCCATCGCTGCGATAGCCTGCTCATCTTTGGCATCGATCGATTCGGGGATATAGACATTGACATTCACCAGTTGGTCTCCCGTACCGTAGCCGTTTACGCTGGGCAACCCCTTGTTGCGCAAGCGCAGCATCTTGCCCGGTTGTGTCCCCGCCTCGATGCGGATCTTGGCTCGTCCGTCTATCGTCGGCACTTCCACACTGCCTCCTTTTATAGCCAACGGAACGGATATAAGCAGATTGTATATCAGATCATTGCCATTGCGGATCAGATTCGGATCCGGCTCCTCGGCGATCACGACTATCAGGTCGCCATTCACGCCTCCTCGGGGCGCGGCATTTCCCTTGCCGTTCACGGACATTTGCATCCCTTCGGCTACACCGGCAGGAATATGGAATGAGATCACCTCTTCGCCGATCTCCACACCTTCACCCTTACACTTCGAGCATGGCTTCGTGATGATCTCCCCCTCTCCGTGGCAAGTGGGACAGGTGCTCTGGGTCTGCATGGCTCCGAGGAAAGTGTTGCTCACGCGCGTAACCACGCCGGATCCATGACAGGTCTGGCAGGTAGTCTTGCCATTAGCATCTTCCGTGCCATCGCCACGACATTTGCTGCATACTACCTGCTTCTTCACCTTCACTTTCTTCTCCACACCTTTACTTATATCGGCCAAAGAAAGCTTCACTCGTACACGCAGGTCTGACCCTCTACGAACGCGTCTGCGACTGCCGCCGCCCATATCGGAGAATCCACCAAAACCACCGAATCCGCCGAACAGATCACCGAAGCGGCTGAAAATATCCTCCATGGACATACCGCCTCCGCCGAAACCTCCACCGGCAGCTCCGCCCAATCCGGCATGTCCGAACTGGTCGTATCGACTGCGCTTTTGCGGATCGCTCAGGACGTCGTAAGCTTCGGCTACCTCTTTGAAGTGCTCTTCGGCCTCCTTGTCACCCGGATTCTTGTCCGGATGGTATTGGATAGCCTTCTTGCGATATGCTTTTTTCAGTTCATCATCGGTGGCATTCTTCGACACACCGAGGACTTCGTAATAGTCTCTTTTTTCTGCCATCTCTTATCCTTGTTCGTTCTGCTCCGATTCGTCGATGGGGGATTTATTCTCCCACCACCACATGAGCGTGACGTATCACTTTGTCGTTGAGCGTATAGCCCGTCTTTACACAGTCTATTACCTTACCTTTCTGCTCGGCCGAGGGTGCCGGGATCATGGCTACGGCATCGCATAGGTCGGCATCGAATGGCAGGTCTGCGGTTTCTATCTTCTTGACTCCCTGCTTCTGCAGATAGTCCATGAACTTGCTGTAGATCAGCTCCACTCCTTCTTTGATAGCGGCAGGCTCCGACATGTCGCCCAAATTGTTGAGAGCGCGCTCGAAGTCGTCGATCACGGGCAGCAGATCCACGAGTACCTTTTCTCCGCCATTGCGGATAAGCTCGCTCTTTTCCTTGAGTGTCCGTTTGCGGTAGTTGTCATACTCTGCCATCAAACGCAAATGGGTGTCGTTAAGGGCAGCCAGCTGAGCCGTGAGTTCCTCCACCGGGTCTGCCACCTTGTCGTTCTCCTCGGCTGCCGGGGCACTGTCAAGATCATTTTCGTGACTGTTTGTCAGTTGCTCGTCTCTTTCGGTATCCTGTTCGGGCTGAGGCGTTTGCTCGCGATTGTTTTTTTGCTTGTTCATTATATTGCTTTCACTTTTTTATTTCATTCATTACCAGCATGTTGATGCAGTCGAAAAGGGTTATTCACCCTTTATCGACACAAATGTACACTGTATTAACTACAAAAACCGCTCCACCTTTATATTGACGGCTCCGAACTATCCTTGGCCTCTTTCTTCTATAATTTGGGACTCTAGTACATTAATGCGTACTTGTTTTGATAACCGGACGTAGCAATCGTTAGGTTTATAAGTGTGTTAACAGTTCAAATACGATTGCCCTGGAGAGCAGCAATTACGATTCCTTGTGGTTTAGACTTTTCGCTATATTTGCTCCCCGATAGAGGCTGTGATGGGAAGCTGAATCTCGCTACCGAAGAGCTTTCGAAAGAATGAAAATGCTTTAACAAACGACTAAATGACAATAAATTATAAACACAGAAACAACCGACTACAGGCCGACTCCGGTCAGTATTCTCACCTCAACGGCTATATTCGACCTCGGAGCATCTGAATAGAGGAGAAATAGCCTCAGGCAAATAAACAAGAGCAGCCCCTCATTCGGGGACTCGAAAGATAAGGCACCCGCGAAGTTTCTTATAAACTTGGCGGGTGCCTCTTTGTTTATAGCCTTCTACAAAAGCTTTTTGGACACTCTGATTTATATACAAATGACTTTCGAACTATATATTAATTAGAAACGA
This sequence comes from Porphyromonas gulae, assembly GCF_000765945.1. Taxonomy (NCBI): domain Bacteria; kingdom Pseudomonadati; phylum Bacteroidota; class Bacteroidia; order Bacteroidales; family Porphyromonadaceae; genus Porphyromonas; species Porphyromonas gulae. Next base: position 37,829 of record NZ_JRAT01000001.1, on the reverse strand, counting down.
TTTATATATAAATAGGAAACGATCTATATACAAATCGAAAATAGTTTATATATAAATGGCAATTCCACCTTATAGAAAGCAGGTTACGCCTTCCCAAGACTCGCTTAACCATCTCTTTCATCTCGAAAACCTCTTCCTTTCTGGTGCTTATTTGGAATGATTCTAAACTCAGCTTCATTGTTGAAAACTTTTTTGGCGCGTATTTTTCATAGAGAAGCGAAGGCCCTCATGTATCCGATAAGATGGATTTCGGACACCTTCATAGACACCTCGGAGCGACTGATGATTCTTTGTCGACCACAAAGCTAATACCATACTTTTCAGACAACACACAGCGGGGAAAACCTTGCTTTTTTGGCTTATAAATCGTTTCTTTGAAGTCCCAAAATGAGACCTCTTTACAGTTCGAGACTTCTCTTTTGAGGATTTGTCATACTACTATAATACCCTTTTCAAAAAATGAAAAAAACGCTCGTAATAGTCGTTCACCCCAATTTGACCAAATCCGTTATCAACAAGGCTTGGGCCAAAGCCATCGAGGGTGCGGCCACTATCCACCATCTCTACGAACAGTATCCGAACGGACAAATCGATATAGCACATGAGCAGGCCCTGCTGGAGGCTCATGACCGCATCGTCTTCCAATTCCCCCTCTATTGGTATGCAGCCCCCTATCTGCTGAAGAAGTGGATGGATGAGGTCTTCACCGACGGCTGGGCTTACGGCGCCGGTGGGGACAAGATGGAGGGTAAAGAAATCTGCGCGGCAGTCTCCTGTGGATCGCCCGAATCGGCTTTTGCCGAAGGAGCACAGCAGTGCCATACGCTGCGAAGCTACCTGAATGTATTCGACGGAATAGCTGCTTTCCTGCGTGCTCGATTCACCGGCTACCATGCCTGCTACGACTCCTACAATCCTCGCCTGCCGGAAATGCTGCCGGCCAACTGCGAAGCCTATCTCCGCTTTATCAAAGGAGAATGAATACAGAGGTAATAGCCATCATCCCGGCTCGATACGCTTCCAGCCGATTCCCGGGCAAACCACTGGCCGATATGCTCGGCAAGCCGATGATCCAACGGGTATATGAGCGAATAGCCGGTGTCGTCCCCCGAGCCGTCGTAGCCACCGATGACGAGCGTATCCGTCAGGCCGTGGAGGATTTCGGAGGAGAGGTGGTGATGACGTCCCCCGAGTGCAGTAGCGGTACGGAACGCTGTCGGGAGGCATTCGACAAAGTAGGTCGGGGAGAAAAGATCGTCCTGAATCTGCAAGGCGATGAACCTTTTGTCCGGGAGGAACAGATCGACCTGCTGATTTCGGCTTTCGACAAACCGGAAACCGATATAGCTACGTTGGCAGAAGTTTTCTCGCCTGACACGAGCTTCGAGCGATTGGACAATCCGAACAGCCCGAAGATCGTATTGGATCATGGAGGCTATGCCCTTTATTTCAGCCGCTCCGTTATCCCATATCTCAGGGGGGTAGAGCCTGACACTTGGTGCCGCCGGCATACTTACTACAAGCATATCGGGATCTATGCCTTTCGCCCGGCCGTCCTCCGCGAGATCACCTCGCTGCCCCAAGGCTCGGCAGAGCAAGCCGAAAGCCTCGAACAGCTTCGTTGGCTGGAATACGGCTACCGGATTCGAGTGCTGCAAACACAGCAGAGCACGATAGGAATCGATACGCCGGAGGATATGGACAAGGCCATATCCTATCTCCGTTCGCTGGGTATGGAATGACGCATCTGCGACACTATATATAATATAGAATATATAGGATGAGATGATTGACGATCTGACTCGAGAGAGGATACTCGATGCGGCCAATATCGTAGAGGTCGTAAGCGACTTTGTTTCGCTCCGCAAGCGTGGCGTGAACTACCTCGGCTTGTGTCCTTTCCATAGCGATCGCAATCCTTCGTTCTCCGTATCGCCGGCAAAGAACCTCTGCAAATGCTTCGCCTGTGGCGAAGGAGGTTCGCCTGTTCATTTCATCATGAAAATCGAACAGCTCAGCTATAGCGATGCCCTGCGTTATCTGGCGCGTAAATACGGGATCGAGATTCACGAACGGGAGCTGACCGATGAGGAGAAGAAACTCAAGAGCGATAGAGAAAGCATGTTTATCCTCAATGAGTTTGCCAACGACTTCTTCAAGAACAACCTTCTCAATACCGTCGAAGGCCGGACCGTCGGGATGACTTACTTCCGCCAAAGAGGTATTCGTCCGGAGACCGTACAGAAGTTCCAGCTCGGCTATGCACCCGAAGAGAGGTCGGCTCTCAGTGACGAAGCTATACGAAAAGGGTTCAAGCCCGAATACTTGGTCGATACAGGGCTTTCCATCCGATACGAAGACAACAAGGCCTTACACGACCGTTTCCGTGGACGAGTCATTTTCCCCGTACAGACCGTAAGCGGCAAGATCGTAGCCTTCGGAGGAAGAATTTTAGGGAAGAAAGACAAGGCCGCCAAGTATGTCAATTCTCCCGAAAGCATCATCTACTCGAAGAGCAAAGAGCTGTATGGGCTATTCCTGGCCAAGAAAGAGATTGCTCGCCGAGACAAGTGCTTCCTTGTCGAGGGTTATACGGATGTCATTTCGATGCATCAGTCCGGCATCGAAAATGTGGTGGCTTCCTCCGGAACGGCTCTGACACAGCAGCAGATCAACCAGATACACCGCTTTACCTCGAATATCACAGTTCTATACGATGGTGATGCAGCCGGGATCAAGGCAGCTCTGCGTGGTATCAACCTGCTACTGGAGCAAGGCATGCACGTGAAAGTGGTTCTCCTGCCTGATGGAGAAGACCCTGACAGTTTTGCCCGCAATCATACCGTAGCGGAGTTCGAGGAGTATATCGAGCAGCATGAAACGGATTTTATCCGCTTCAAGACACAGCTCTACTTGAGCGACATGGAGCGTGACCCCATCCGAAGAGCACAGCTCATTACCGACATTATCGGCAGTATTGCTCTGATCCCCGACGACATCACACGCCGTGTCTATGTCCAAGAAACAGGGCAAACCCTCAGTATGGATGAGCGGCTATTGGCTCGCGAAGTCCAGAAGATGAGGTTCCGCGGGAGTACGTACTCCGCCCCACAACCCACCATCCAACAGCCGGCGATTACCTCTGAGAGGAAAAACGATTCGGACAACCCCGTAGGCGCGGAAGACCATAGTACCGAAACTCCAGCCGATACTCGTTCGGCAGAGGTGGGGCAACCCTGCTATCCGGCCAAATATGAAGAGGAACTGCTCCGTCTGATCATTCGCCATGGCGAAAGAAAACTCCTCATATACAGGCATGAAGAAGGAGCGGAAAAGCAGACTCCATCGGAGGTCACCTTGGCTTATTACATCAAATCGGACTTGAATGCGGATGGAGTAGATATTGGCACCGACGTGTTCAGACAGATTCTCGATGAGGCTGCCGAACAATCGTTCGACAGTGGTTTTGTAGCAGCCAAGTACTTCAGAGATCACCCCAATGCACAGATCAGTCATATTGCGGTCGAGCTACTGACCGATCGCTATGCTTTGAGCCGTATTCACTATGGAAAAGGGGAGGAGAGCAATGCGGAAGAAGACCTTCAGATGCGAGTGGAACGCGAACTTCTCACCATCAAAAATGTTTTTATTCAGGTACAAATCCGTGCTTTGCAGAAAGAAATCGTACAAGCTCAAAAAGCCGGCGACATCGAGTTGCAATTAGAAATAATGAACGAACTGCGCAGCATGAACGAAATGAAAAGCGAGTTGGCGCGTCGTCTGGGGGATCGCACCGTATTGCCCTGATTGACAGGGATAATATGGGCTACTTCGACCTGAAAGAATCTTGTGTCGGATCGACTTCGTCACAACGGCACGAGGTCAAAACATGCTAAAGAACATTTTCCCGGCACAAAAAGGACGTGAACGATCGAAAAAACCGCCTTTATAGGTATCAGGAGGGAAAGAATACCTATCTTTGGGACGTCAAGATTACTCACTTTTAGGTATTCGAAGTCCTTATTAAAAAGATAACTATAATGGCAAAAATCAGAGGAGCTGTGGTCGTTAATACCCAGCGTTGCAAAGGTTGCAATCTATGTGTAGTGGCTTGCCCGACAAAAGTGCTGGAGCTACACCCGAATGAAGTCAATGACAAAGGCTATCATTACTCTTATATGAAAGATCCCGAAAGCTGTATCGGCTGCACCAGCTGTGCAACAGTATGCCCGGATGCATGTATCACGGTGTACAAAGTGAAATTGTAACAAAAAAAACAGAGAAAAAATATGACAGAAGAAATAAGGCTGATGAAGGGCAATGAAGCCCTTGCACACTCAGCAATACGTAACGGTGTGGATGGCTACTTCGGCTATCCTATCACTCCGCAGTCTGAAGTTATGGAAACGCTCATGGAGGAGCATCCATGGGATACGACCGGTATGGTTGTCTTGCAGGCAGAGAGCGAAGTCGCTGCCATCAACATGGTTTATGGCGGTGCCAGTTGCGGCAAGATGGTGATGACCTCTTCCTCCAGCCCGGGTATGAGTCTCAAGCAAGAAGGAGTGAGCTATTGTGCCGGTGCCGAATTGCCCTGCTTGATTGTAAATGTTATGCGTGGAGGCCCCGGCTTGGGAACGATCCAACCCGGACAGGCCGACTATTTCCAATCTGTCAAGGGTGGCGGACACGGTGACTATCGTCTGATCACATTGGCACCCAACTCCGTACAGGAGATGGTCGACTTCGTTGGCCTCGGACTGGAGCTGGCATTCAAGTACCGCAATCCTGCACTCATCCTTTCCGACGGTATCATCGGTCAGATGATGGAAAAGGTGATATTGCCTCCGTTCAAAAAGCGTCGTACCGAAGACGAAATCCGCGAGCAATGCCCGTGGGCAACTCTCGGTCGCAAGGGAGGTCGTCAGCCGAATATCATTACCTCTCTCGAGCTTGATTCGGCGGTTATGGAGCAGAACAATCTCCGCTTCCAAAAGAAATATGCAGAGATCGAAGCCAATGAAGTTCGCTACGAAGAGTATCAGACGGAAGATGCCGACTATATCCTCGTTGCATTCGGATCTTCTGCACGTATCTGCAACAAAACGGTACAGCTCGCACGCGAGCAGGGTATCAAGGCAGGTATCTTGCGTCCGATTACCTTGTGGCCGTTCCCGACCAAAGAGATCGCCAAGCTGGCCGATCGTGCCAAAGGCTTCCTTGTGGCAGAGCTGAATGCCGGTCAGATGGTAGAAGATGTTCGTTTGGCCGTAAACGGCAAGGTTCCCGTAGAGCACTATGGTCGTATGGGCGGTATGCTCTTCTCTCCTGATGAGATTCTGCAAGCACTCAAAGAGAAAGTAATCAAATAAGTAGAGAATATAGTCCGAGAATGGATCTCAAGAAAGTCAACGGCATACTGACGATAGCCTTCTATCTCCTGCTGGTACTTACGGTGGCCATGTTCCTGTTTTACAGACAGACAGAGCAGAGGTGGCTGTATCTGATACCGGGGTTTGCAGCTGTAGCAGTCAGGGTGACGGGATATTTCATCAGTTCATTCAAACGCTAATAACACAGTTATCACAATGGAAATCAACGATATTATCAAACCGGAAAACCTGGTTTACGCTAAGCCGACTTTGATGAACGACACGGATATGCACTATTGTCCGGGTTGTAGCCACGGAGTCGTACACAAACTCATCGCAGAGGTAATCGAAGAAATGGGTTTGACGGAAGAAACTATCGGCATCGCTCCCGTAGGATGCTCAGTATTCGCCTATCGCTACATCGATATTGACTGGCAAGAGGCTGCCCACGGCCGCGCACCGGCTCTGGCTACGGCAGTAAAGCGTCTGAATCCGTCTAAGCTGGTATTTACATATCAGGGCGATGGTGACTTGGCCGCCATCGGAACAGCCGAGACCATCCATGCAGCCAACCGAGGAGAAAACATCGCCATTATATTCATCAACAACGGTATCTACGGTATGACCGGAGGTCAGATGGCCCCGACTACCCTTGAAGGTATGGCTACGGCTACTTGCCCTCAAGGAAGAAACGTAGAGCTGAACGGCTATCCGCTGAAGATTGCCGATATGCTTGCTTTGCTCGATGGTACTTGTCTCGTAACGCGCCAGACCGTGCACAACGCAGCAGCTGTTCGCAAGACGAAGAAGATGATCCAGAAGGCATTCGAAAACTCTATGAACAGAAAGGGTACTTCTATTGTCGAAGTTGTTTCTACATGCAACACTGGCTGGAAGATGAGCCCTGCAGCATCCAATGACTGGATGATGGAGAACATGGCTAAACAGTATCCTCTGGGAGATCTTAAGAATATCGACTAACCTCCCATTCAAACAAAAGAAAAGTATCATGACTTACGAAATTGTAATTGCAGGTTTCGGAGGACAAGGTGTCCTCTCAATGGGTAAGATCCTTGCTTACTCCGGTTTGATGGAAGACAAAGAGGTATCTTGGATGCCTTCATACGGACCCGAACAGCGTGGGGGTACATCGAATGTGACGGTGATCGTGAGCGACGAACAGGTAAGCTCGCCGGTTCTCAATGAATACGACATTGTGATCGTACTGAACCAGCCTTCGCTCGATAAGTTCGAGCCGCGCGTTAAGAAAGGCGGTATCTTGGTTTACGATCCGGACAGCATCGTACTCAAGAATAAGCGCGACGATATTCAAATCTATGAAGTGGATGCTACACAAGAGTCGCTCCGCATGGGTAACCAAAAGGCATTCAACATGATTGTCCTCGGCGGTGTTCTCAAGGTTGCTCCGATGGTTAAGATCGAAAGTGTGATCAAGGGTCTGAAGAAGACACTGCCCGAACGTCACCACAAACTCATCCCGATGAACGAGCAAGCCATCCAACGCGGTATGGAGATCATCAAACAGATACACTGATCCGAAAGAGACAATCTAATTCGATCAACACATATACAATAAAGAGACTGTGCCGGAATATCATTTTCGGCACGGTCTTTTTTTTACATTTGTATAATAAGACCACATTGTAGATTGAAAATAGATTATGGAGCCAAACGTGAGTGCAAAGAATCCCGATATAGAAACGGAAAACAAGGTCTCGATCAGCGAAGAAGAAGCCCTCGTACAGCGGGAATACTCTTTGTTGATTCAAGACTATTTGAACTCCAACCATCGTCGCAAAGTGGAAAAGATCGACAAGGCTTTCCACTTGGCCAAGGATGCTCATGCCGGTGCCAAGCGACGTAGCGGGGAGCCTTATATCCTCCATCCTATTGCCGTGGCGCGGATTGTATGTCAGGAGATAGGGTTGGGATCCACGTCCATCTGTTGTGCCCTGTTGCACGACGTGGTGGAGGATACGGAGTACACCGTGGATGATATGCGCGACATGTTCGGAGAGAAGGTGGCACAGATCGTCGACGGCCTGACCAAAATATCCGGTGAAGTCTTTAGCAATAGCTCCGCACAGGCCGAGAATTTCCGCAAGCTGATTCTGACGATGAATGATGACATCCGCGTTATCCTCATCAAGATTGCCGATCGTTTGCATAATATGCGTACACTGGACTCCATGCTTCCGGCCAAGCAAATGAAGATTGCAGGCGAGACGCAGTACGTCTATGCTCCTTTGGCGCATCGTTTGGGGCTCTTCGCGATCAAGAGCGAGCTGGAAGATTTGAGTTTCAAATACGAGCATCCACAGGAATATGAAGCCATCAAGGAGAAAATCCGCATCACCGAGCAGCATCGTTTAGAGCTATTCGAACATTTTGCGGCACCGCTCAAACAACGGTTTGCCGGCATGGACATGTCCTATGAGATGAAGGCGAGGGTCAAATCCGTCTATTCCATTTGGAAGAAAATGGAAAAGAAAGGGGTTCCTTTCGAAGAGATTTACGACCTTTTCGCGGTGCGAATCATATTCGAATCTTCAGCTACCGTCCCCGACAAAAACCGCTGCTGGGAGATCTATTCGGCCATCACGGATATATATCGCAATCGTCCCGACCGTATTCGCGACTGGGTCAGCAATCCCAAAAGCAACGGATACCAAGCACTCCACCTGACGGTCATGGGTCCGGATGGCGAGTGGGTGGAAGTCCAGATCCGTAGCCGAAGGATGGATGACATTGCAGAGAAAGGATTCGCTGCCCACTGGAAATACAAGGGCGACAACGTGGAGGAAGATTCGGAACTGGAGAAATGGCTCAGTACCATACAGGAAATACTGGAAAATCCGAATCCGAATGCTCTCGACTTTCTCGATACGATCAAATTGAATCTATTCTCCAACGAGGTAATGGTGTTCACGCCAAAAGGCGAGATCAAACGTCTGCCACAGGGAGCTACGGCTTTGGACTTTGCTTATTCGCTTCACTCCGATTTGGGAGATCATTGTATCGGTGCCAAAGTGAACCACAAACTTGTTCCACTCAGCTATGTACTCAATAGCGGCGATCAGGTGGAAGTACTTTCGAGTAAGAGTCAGCAGCCCACCGAAGAGTGGTTGCGCTATGTAACTACAGCGCGTGCCAAATCGAAAGTGGATTCCTTCCTCCGACGCAAAAGACGTGAGATGGTCAATCGAGGGGAAGAAAAGGTAGTCAGCGTTATCCGAACATCCGAATCCATGGTCTCTGCCGAACTTTTGGATAGGATCGCAGCCTATTTCGGTTTCCTCAATCGAGAAACATTCTTCTACGCTGTCGGTACAGGTACGGTATCTCTGCCCGAAAGCTTCAAGAAACTGCTTCAGGGAGAGCATAGCGGCAACTTCCTGATGAGGGCTATCCGTTCGGCACTGAAAGCGGGCAAAAGCAACAAAACCTCCTCTCCATCCGGCAAGCCGGCAGAGAAAGAGGATAAGAAAGCTTTCAACACCAAAAAGACTTATATCCTGCAGGAGGACGAATTCTCCCGCAACTATCAGATCGCTGAATGCTGCAAGCCTATTCCGGGTGATGATGCTTTTGGATTTATCAACGATGACGATACCGTCGTGGTGCACAAGCGATCGTGCCCGATCGCCATGCGTCTGAAGAGCAGCTTCGGCAATCGCATTCTTTCCACCGAATGGAGCCTGCACAGTCACACCTCGTTCGAAGCCAAACTGGCTCTTAAAGGCATCGACTCCACCGGCATCCTTACTGCCGTAACACAGATTATTTCGGAAGACTTCAACGTCGGCATCAAGCACATACAGCTCACGGCCAAGGATGGTATTTTCGAAGGACAAATCCATCTGCTCGTGCACAACTCCGACGACCTGCTCAAAATTTGCCATCGCCTCCGTCAGAACAAATATGTACAGTCCGTGGGGCGCGTATCCTGATAGCTGAGGGAGTCTGTCTTTTTATCTTCGTTAGTTCCGTGTCTCAATGGGGTAAATTCGTGCTGTTTTTGGCGCGAGTTTTGCCGATTGGAAGCTTTTTTGTTACTTTGCAGTCGCTTTGCGTAATCTCTGACAGGAAATAACGTGCGACCTGTGTATATTGCGTTTAGTACTTAGCTAATCCAAAAAGCAATACAAATGGACTTTATTAAAATCGTTAACGAAGAGTTCAAATCAGGAAAAGAACATCCCAAGTTTAACAGCGGTGACACCATCACTGTTGAATATCGTATCAAGGAAGGTAACAAGGAGCGTATCCAGAAGTACCGCGGTGTGGTAATACGCATTAGCGGCCATGGCGACAAGAAGCGCTTCACTGTTCGCAAAATCTCAGACGGTATCGGTGTAGAGCGTATTTTCCCCATCGAAAGCCCCTTCATTGAAAATATCACCGTTGAGAAGTATGGTAAGGTACGTCGTGCCAAGCTGTATTACCTGCGTGGCCTGACAGGTAAGAAAGCCCGTATCAAAGAGCGTCGCGTAGCTCTTCCTGCCAAAGACTAATTGACGGATAGCGATTATTGGGAGAGGAGGCTCCTCGCATAAGGAGAGGATGTATATAGAGTTATAATCCTCGTTCCCAAAGAAGCTACAGTCTGCATTATGCAAAGAAGGTGTGTCGAGATTATCTTCCGGCGCACCTTCTCGTTTTTAACAGAGGAGCCAAGAGAAAGCTGAAAACGGGTGTATCGAAAAACAAATTCGACACACCCGTTTTCGGGTTATTGGCAATGGTACTGGGGAAACGTGACGATTAATCCGATCAGCTGTAAGATGCCGGCGACCCTCGCCTTTTCTTTCCCGATAGAGCGCGAATACAATCACGCAAGAAAAGCGAGAGAGTTTTTCGCCTTTACTCCTTACCTTTGTCCGGATCAGGATGTTTCTGATCGGATATAATGAGGAACAGGACAATGCACAACTTTGCCATCATCGGTGTGGCCGGCTATATCGCTCCGCGCCATCTTCGCGCCATCAAGGATACGGGCAATCGCTTGGTATCGGCTATGGATAAGTTCGACAGTGTGGGTATCATGGACAGTTACTTCCCGAAAGCTGCCTTCTTTACGGAGCAAGAACTGTTCGACCGTCACAACTCCAAGCTACGAGGGACCGATCAGGCTATCGACCATGTGTCCGTATGTACGCCGAACTATCTGCACGATGCCCATTGCCGCTATGGTCTGCGGCTTGGAGCGGATGTGATATGCGAAAAGCCTTTGGTGCTCAACCCTTGGAATATAGACGCTTTGCAGGAGATCGAGCAAGAGACGGGGCATCGGATCTATAATATCCTTCAACTGCGACTCCATGAGTCGATCGTGGCTCTGAAGAGAAAGATCGAAGCCGGACCGGCCGACAAGATCTATGATGTCACGCTGACGTATATTACTTCGCGTGGCAACTGGTACTATACGAGCTGGAAGGGAGACGAGCGTAAGAGCGGCGGCATAGCTACGAATATCGGTGTCCATTTCTACGATATGCTGTCGTGGATTTTCGGCAGTGTCCGACACAATGTCGTACATGTGTATGAGCATGACAGGGCTGCCGGCTATCTGGAATTGGAGCGCGCCCGTGTGCGTTACTTCCTCTCGATCAATGAAGAGCTTCTGCCCGAGAATGCCGTACAGGGAGAGAAGCGAACCTTTCGTACGATAGAAATAGACGGCGAATCATTCGAGTTCAGCGAAGGATTTACAGAGCTGCACACCGAGAGTTATCGGCGGATTTTGGCCGGCGAAGGTTTCGGTTTGGACGAGGCTCGCAACAGTATTCAGATCGTCCATGACATTCGCAATGCTTGTCCCGTAGGGTTGAAGGGCGAATACCATCCCTTCGCACGTTTGCCTCTGGCCTCTCATCCTTTCGGATGGAGACGCTGAAAAAAGGGATTTCTATAATCTTATGATCCGCTCACCCTTGCTCCTGTAACAATCTGTTATGGGGAGAGAGCTTATCGGCCGTAGTATGCGAAGCGAGAGAAATGGGAAGGAGTCTCCGGAGATCAATCCTCCAAGAGAGTATACAGGGCTGAGGGGGATGTACGTTTGAGTACGGTGAGTTCCATATCTTTTCCGACACGGATTCCTTCATTGAATAGGCGATATTCGATGGATTTCCAGCACAAGTCGGGGTGGTTGTTGTCCTTGCTCAGGTGGCACAGCCATACGTGTTTCATCCCCGGATGGAAAGTTCGTGCAAGGAAGTCGCCCGTTTCCTGATTGCTCAGATGTCCGTTTGGCCCCGATACCCGTTCTTTCAGAAACTCCGGATAGGGTCCGCTTAGCAGCATCTCACAGTCGTAGTTGGCTTCCATGACGAGGTAATCGGCTTTGGATGCATAGTGAGAGATGGTGTCGGTGATGTGTCCGACGTCGGTGCACAGCGTAAAGCTGAAGCCCGGAGCCGTGATATGGTAGCCTACGTTTTCTGTGGCATCGTGAGGGATGGGAAAGGCCGTTATATCGAATCCGGCCAGACGAAATGTTTCTTCCTGAAGGATATTGCGCCGTGAAAGGAGCGGGAGGTGATCCACATATCTACTGCTGTTGATACCGTTGTGGACTTTTTCTGTAGCGAATACGGGCAGATGGAATTTTTCTCCCAGGCAGCCGATAGTCCGGATATGGTCGGCATGGTCGTGCGTAACCAATACGCCCACTACATTCCCTTCGACGGGTATCTGATGATCTTTAAGGGCTTTGGAAATGGTTCGTAATGGAATGCCTGCGTCGATAAGCAGTGCCTGATTGCCATTGGAGAGGTAGTAGCAGTTGCCACTACTGCCACTGGCGATACTCATGAATTTGATCATCTTGCTTTCCGTTCTCCTTTGCTCTTTGTTCTGACAGTTCGGTTGGAGGAGATCAGCATCGGCATTTGTTGTTTTCGTACTCTTCTCCTACGCTTATTTCTCCCTTTAGAGAGCGTTTCATCTCTGCTTTTACACGCTCCGGTGTATATCCGCGTCCGAACAGATACATGAGCTTGATGATGGCACACTCGGTCGTACTGTCATAACCGCTGATAAGCCCGATGGTTTCGAGTTGATGCCCCGTTTCATATCGATGCATATCCACATAGCCCGATACGCATTGGGTGACATTGACGATGACGAGTCCACGCTGAACGGCCTTCTCCAAAGCTTCCAGGAACCACGGCTCCATGGGGGCATTGCCGCTACCGTATGTCTCCAGAACTACACCCTTCAGTGAGGGGATGCCGAGAATGCTCTCCACCACTTCGCGTGTGATGCCGGGGAATATTTTCAGGATGACAACGTTTCTGTCCATTTCCGTATGGACACTAAGAGCAGCATCTGCCCCTCGGTCGGCTATCAGAGCATCTTCGTACCGAATGTCGATACCGGCATAGGCCAAAGGCGAAAAGTTGTATGAAGCAAAGGCTTCGAACTGGTCTGCACTGACTTTCGAAGTGCGATTGCCACGCATGAGATAATTGTCGAAGAAAATGCAAACTTCCGGCACACGAGCATAGCCGTTTTGCTTGGCTGCTGCGATTTCGATGGCGGTAATGAGGTTTTCTTTTCCGTCTGTCCGAAGGGTGCCGATAGGTAGTTGTGATCCTGTCAGGATTACAGGCTTCTGCAAGTCGTCGAGCATAAAGCTCAAGGCAGAGGCCGTATAGGCCATGGTGTCTGTGCCGTGAAGGATGACGAAACCATCGTAAGTCCGGTAGTTCTCTCGAATAGTTTCGGCCAGCCTCACCCATAAGTCCGGTGAGATAGCAGCCGAGTCAATAGGAGGATCGAACTGGATGGAGTCGATTTTGAAACCGAATTTTTTCAGTTCCGGCACATTGGTTTCCAGATATTTGAAGTCGAAAGCTTCTAATACTCCCGTCTCCGGATTCTCAATCATGCCGATTGTCCCCCCTGTATATATGAGGAGAATCGCAGAACGTCCTGAAGCAGATTTAGTTTGCATTATGTGGTGAGCTAAACAAAACGGTGGCGGTTTTTTCCTGCCGGCTTCCAAGATCGCGCAGCCATCGGACTATGGCTTTGGATACGGCCGGCGCACAAAGATAATAAAAGCTTGTTCAGAGCATGCTTTACGGCTCCACTTCTTGCAAATTAGTGGAGCGTGGAGAGGAAATGGAATGGTTTGCGGTGGAAAAGATGCCGTACTCCGATAAGATTTGTTCGGACGGCTTAGAAAGGTGGGGTGACGGGTAGGAAGAGCCGGTTAGCCGGGCAATCCGTTGATGCAGCAGGAATTTTGAAGGTCAGTTCGGGAACAATATCCGTAAGGTTGAGCGAAGTGCAATAGGGAACACTTCTCTCCAGTTTGTTGGCGCGCAGGCGTTCGTAATGATCTCGCCGGCTCAGATATGCCGTCAGCTTCTCGTGCGTGTTGTAGTTACCCCAGAGTTCTTGGAAAACTGAAGCTCCATCTTCACAAATGACCTCCTCTCCAAGCCGGACAATCGTAGCAGCCAAAGCACCGGCGAACAGACAATCCTCCGTACTCATCCTGTTTTGCCAGCCCGAAGCCAGTACCATGACCGGCTTCCGCTTGGCGATGCAGTAGCGAGCGACAGCTTCCAGATTGATAAAAGCCCCGATAATAACGTGCAAGGCTCCGGCAGCTATGTCGGCAGCACGGGTGCCGTTGGTCGTCGATAGTACGAGCTGTTTCCCCTCTACCGCCCGGCGAGTATATTCTTCGGGAGCATTGCCGAAATGCGCGAAAGGCAATCGCTTCGTTCCTCGCTCACCTCCTACGAGGAAGCCGTTCTTGGCATAGATTTCCGCCTCCTCGACGGTTGCAATCGGGATGATGCCTGCGGCACCGTTCATCAGTGCCGTCGTAATCGTGGTGCCGGCACGGAATATATCCACGATGACAACCGTGTACTCTTCTTGCTCCGTCTTGTAGTATGGATAGAGTACGGGAGAAGGACAGAGACTGATCTGCAGCATCTGCTACTCTTAGTATTTCTCGAGGAATGTCTCCAGAGCTTTGATGAAAAGCTGGTTCTGAGCAGGTCGCTGCGTAGTGATTCGGACGTAGGATTCGTCGAGACCACGGAAGTTGGAAGCATCCCGAATCAGCATATTATGTTCCTCCAGCATATATTTTTTCAGTTCGGCTGCAGTCCCTTTCTTCAGACGAAGGAGGAAAAACGTGGTGCCGGAGGGATGTACTTCTACGCCATCGAGGCGATTCAGGGCTGTGATAAAATCTACCGTATTGCGTTGCCACTTGCGGATCGGCAGAGTAAATTGCGCAGGATGAATAAGGATGAATTTGGCAGCCTCTATAGCCAGTGCATTTACCGCCCACGGGGTACTGAAAGCAGCTACACGCTTCATAAAATCCTTATTGGCCACGATGTAGCCGATACGAAGTCCTGGTATCCCGTAGGCATGACTGAAGGAATAGACCATGACAAGGTTCTTTCTTCCTTTGATGTCAGCCGGACGAATCACTTCCTCGGTCGTAAACGATACATAGGACTGGTCGAGGACGAATGTCGTGTCAGGATGATCGTTGAGCAGACGCAGGATCTCTATCCGCTGCAGCAGTCTGCCATCGGGATTGTTCGGATTACAAAGCCAGCAGAAATCTATATTGGAAAAATCAGCCTCGCCTATATCCTCATTAGAAGGATAGAAGCAGACTTCGTGCTCATACATCCGACAAGCATCTTCATATTCGGCAAAAGAAGGAATGGCTATGAGGCTTCGGCTCCCTCTGAATGCCTGTGCTATTTGGTAGAAGGCCGCCGTGGGTCCGTTGGTCACGAGTATGGCGTTATTATCCACACTGTTCCGCTTGGCGAGCATCTGCCTGAGCGTACCGGCATCCGGCTCGGGGTAGTGCTGAATACAGTTGAGGTTTTCTACCAGATGTTTCTCCAGATGATCTTTATCGCCATCTGTCCAGACAGTGGTACTGAAGTTGATTATTTTGCCTGATAAGGGTGTAACGCCTTCATCTCCATGTCCAAAAATCATAGTTCTGTCTCCTTCTCTATATTGTAGGTTTCTATTTTGTTTCGGTCTCATTGCTCCGCTATTCCCAAAGCCTCGTATATCGCTTGATGCAGCCTTGGGCGTACGCTTGCCGTCATCAGTGTCTTATTCAGCCGATTGGGGTAAGTTCGATTGGAAAGGAATACAAAGATAAGTTCGTTCTCGGGATCGACCCAAACACAGGTGCCCGTAAATCCCGTATGGCCGTAGGTAGAGGAGGAAGCCGATTCCGCCATGCTTGCGCGACCTTTGTCAAACCCGAGACAACGTCTGTTGCCCTTGCCGTGAGTCGTGATGAACTGTCGAAAGACCTTTTGGTCAATGATTCTGCGGCCTTTGTAGCTGCCTTCGTGAAGGAACATGTCCAACACGCGCGCTACATCCTCTGCCGTGCCGAAAGTACCGGCATTGCCCGACACGCCTCCGAGGCATGCGGCAGCTTCGTCGTCCACTGTACCGCGGACGATGCTTTTACGTAGAAATTTGTCGTTCTGTGCCGGTGCAATGCGCGAAACGGGATACTTATCGAGTGGAAGATAACCGAGCGAACCGGCTCCGATGGGGCGGAATATGCGTTCTTCGACAAAGACATTCAAGCTCTTGCCCGACACTTTTTCCACAATTTGCTGTAGCAGGATGAACCCCAGATCCGAATACCTGTAGCGTCCGACACCATTGCGAGGAGTAGAAGCGATCGTATTGAGGACAATTTCTTTGACCTCTTTGGACAGGTACAGATTGGAAGAAAAACGAAACGGATAGTCCGGCCGAAATTGTCCGGAGACCAGATCGGAGCGAAATCCGAAGAACGGATTGCCCCACATATTGGTATCTACTCGAACCCATCCCGAACTCCGCCGGGGAGAGAGCAACTTGCCGTCCAGACTGCTACTGTCTATCAGGGATTCGTAGAAATTGACCGATGGCCGAAGGCCTGCTTCATGAAGCAGAAGCTGCTGTACGGTGATGTCTTTGAGGTCTGTTCCGGCAAAGCGAGGCAATAGCGTTCCGAGCCGGTCACTGAGCTTCAATTTCCCATCCTGAACCAGTAGCATCACAGCCGGAGTAGTGGCTACGATCTTGGTGACGGATGCCAAGTCGTAGATGGTGGAAGAAGATACCTTGCCTCCGTGTGCAGATCCGTCGAGGGTGCCGAAGCTTTTGTCATATACCACCTTGTCCCGATGGACAGCGAGGATACGACAACCGGGGAAAGCTCCTTGCCTTAGGGCTTCTTTCGCTATGCGGTCTACCGCCGGCATCGGGATGATAGAGGAGTGGGATTCGGTCGGTGGCATCATGTTCGCAGTCGGATCGGTCTCCTCCTCTTCCGGAACAACCGGGATCTCACCACCTGAGGATACCACAACTCTGTCCCGAATCTTGCGAGCTGCCATTCGAGCAGCCTCCTTTACGTTTTCATATGCCACGACTATAGCCCGTGCTTTGTCCGTAGCCGCCGGAATCCTGTCGGCTACATAGGGCGATGTGAAGAAGACGATGGCAGTGTGGTTCTGTTCCGTCAGCCGGTGGAGAAAGGTTCTTGCCCGATCCGGCTGTGTGTGCCGAACCGTGACGATCACAGCATCGTACCCCTTGAGTTTGGAGAGCAGCTCTTGTGTGCGCGTACTGCTGCTGCCCTTGGTATAGGAATAGCAGTCCTTGCTCGTAAGCCCCAGCTCTTGTGTAAAAGTATTGGTGGCTGCACCATCCAGATCGACGCATGCAATACGGTTTCCCTCCGAGAGGGGGAGGAACTGCTTCTTGTTTTTGAGAATCGTAATAGACGCCAGCCAGAGGTTTTCTGCCATCCGTTCCGCTTCACGGTTGTTTACCTGCCGTACCACCTTCTCCGCGGCCTTTTCCTTGGGCAGTTCCTTGCGGATAATGAGCCCATACTTGAAGGCCAGAATTTTGCGACATTTCTTGTCTAGCAAATCGTTGCTTATCGTCCCGTCTTTTACAGCAGCGAGCACTTCAGAAAAAGCCTTGGCCGGGTCTACGGGACCGAGGAGAATATCGTTGCCGGCCAATATGGCACGAACCGAGATCGGCTGCGAACCGGCGCTCTGTACCCCCTGCATGGCCAGCCCATCCGTAAAGATCAGCCCCTCGAAGCCCATTTCCCGCTGGAGCAGATCGGTGCAGATGGTATAGCTGAGCGATGAGGGTGTATTTTTCTTCGCCTCCAATGCCGGGACATTGAGGTGAGCCGTCATCACTCCGCTGAGGCCGGCTCGGAAAAACTCCTTGAAGGGGAACAATTCGGTCTTGTCCAATTCCTCTCGGGAGGCAAAGACCGTGGGCAAGGTCTTGTGCGAATCCTCCATCGTATTGCCATGCCCGGGGAAATGCTTGGCCACTGCCATTACGCCACCGTCCTCCAAACCTTGTGCATAGGCGACTCCCCTTTCCGCCACTTGGCGTGGATTGTCGCCGAAACTACGCGTACCGATAACAGGGTTCTTCGGATTATTGTTCACGTCCAGCACCGGGGCAAAATTGACATGAATCCCCATCAGCCGGCATTGGCGCGCTACCTCCCGACCATAGTTGTAAAGGAGCTGATTGTCTTTTTGGTGTCCCAAGCCCATATTGCGAGGGAAGCGTGGGGCATCTTTCAGACGCATGTGCAAACCCCACTCACCGTCCAGTGCTATCAGCAGAGGGATGCGGGCAGCTTCCTGCAAGTGGCGAGTCATCGTGTATTGCTCCGAGAGTGTTCCTTTTTGGAAGAGGATACCCCCGATATGGCAGGAGCGCACCAGTTGTTCGGCTTGCTTTACTTTTTCTCCCTGCAAAGAGGGGTAAACGATCGGCATGAGCAGTTGGCCTACTTTTTCCTCTGTACTCATGCTCTTGATTCGGTCTTCGACCCACCGATCAACATCCTTACCGTCGATCCCCTCGAAGAGGAGAAAGGGATAGTCCTTCGACTGTACGGCACGCATTGTACCCTTGTTCGTACGAGGCGGTGTCATGGCAGTGTACAGCACCGACAGAAAGAGTATTGTGATGGAGGAGAAAAGAAATCGTTTCATACCCTACAAATGTACACAAAAAAGCGGCCTGCTCCGAGCTTGCAGGCCCTGTGCAGCCGAGCTTTCTCCTTATGTCGTGCATCGGGGGCAGCCGCCGGCCGACTGAGGGATGCACTCATACCCGAAAAAGAAAGGAGACGAACAAAAGAAGCATTGCTTCCGTTGCCGCCTCCTTCACTCAAAAGAGAAAAAAGGTAGAGAAAGTTGTATTATGCCTACTCTTGTACGACGATCTCCCCGTCGGAAGCCGAGAGCGTAAGCGTCTGTCCTTTCCGGATCTGTCCGGAGAGGATGAGATCCGTGAGGCGATCCTCCACTTCGTTCTGGAGTGTACGCTTGAGCGGTCGTGCTCCATATTGGAGGTCGTATCCCTTCGTCGCTATCACATCCTTGGCTTCATCGGTAAGAACGAGGTCGTATCCGGCACGATGGATGCGCGCCAAGACGGCTTTAAGCTCTATGTCCACCATCCGGCGAATCTCCGTCTTGCCCAGCTGGTCGAACAGGATGATGTCGTCCAAACGGTTGAGAAATTCGGGACTGAACGTCTTGTTTAGTGCTTTTTGGATCACAGAACGGCTGTGCTCCTTGTTCGCTTCCTCGTCTTTGTCCGAACGGAACCCAATGCCCTGCCCAAAGTCTTTGAGCTGGCGTGTACCCACGTTGGAGGTGATGATGATCACCGTATTCTTGAAATTCACGCGCCGTCCCAGACTGTCGGTCAGCTGCCCCTCGTCCATCACCTGCAGAAGCAGGTTGAAGACATCGGCATGGGCCTTTTCGATCTCGTCCAAGAGAACCACGGAATAGGGCTTGCGTCTTACGCGCTCGGTGAGTTGGCCGCCCTCCTCATAGCCCACATATCCCGGAGGTGCTCCCACCAGACGCGATACGGAGAACTTCTCCATATACTCGCTCATGTCCACCCGGATCATCGCATTCTCATCCTCGAACAGGTATTCGGCGAGTTTCTTGGCCAAATAGGTTTTGCCCACGCCTGTGGGGCCGAGGAAAAGGAAAGATCCGATCGGTTTCTTTTCATTGCGAAGTCCCAGACGATTGCGCTGGATGGCACGCACCATCTTTTCGATGGCTGTGTCCTGACCTACTACTTTGGTCTTGAGGTCATCTGCCATCGTACGCAGACGTTCGCCTTCGCCCGTGCTCAGCCGCTCGGCCGGAACGCCTGTCATCAACGCCACTACGTGCGCCACTACATTCTCGTCCACCGTCTCGCGATGCTTGGCCATCTGCTCCTCCCATTTCCTCTTCTCTTCCGCTATCTGCTGCTGAGTGCGTCGCTCCTGATCGCGGAAGGATGCGGCCAATTCGTAGTTCTGAGCCTTTACGGCCGAGAGCTTGTTCTCCCGCACCGAAGCCAGTTCGGCCTCCAATAGTTCGATCTCTTTCGGTGCCACTACGTTAGTGATGTGGACGCTCGCGCCGGCCTCGTCCATGGCATCTATGGCCTTGTCCGGAAAGAAGCGATCGGACACATAGCGATCGGTCAGCTCCACAGCTGCTTTGATGGCCTCGTCCGTATAGCGTACGCCGTGATAGTCCTCGTATTTCTCTTTGATGTTTTGCAGGATGGTCAGCGTTTCCTCTGCTGTCGAAGGGGCTATCGGCACTTTCTGGAAGCGGCGTTCGAGTGCTCCGTCCTTTTCTATGTTCTTGCGGTACTCATCCAACGTAGTGGCTCCGATGCACTGTACCTGTCCACGGGCAAGAGCGGGTTTGAGCATATTGGCCGTATCCATCGATCCGGCGGCAGAACCTGCTCCCACGATGGTATGTATCTCGTCGATGAAGAGGATGATCTGCGGATTCTTCTTCAGCTCATCGAGTACGGCTTTGAGTCGCTCTTCGAACTGTCCGCGATATTTGGTGCCGGCTACCATCTGAGCCAGATCGAGGCTGATGATCCGCTTGTCGAAAAGGATGCGACTCACCTTCCTGTTCACGATGCGTTCGGCCAGTCCTTCCACGATGGCACTCTTGCCCACACCGGGTTCGCCGATGAGTACCGGATTGTTCTTTTTGCGCCGGCTCAGGATCTGTATCACCCTTTCGATCTCCTGCTCCCTACCTACTACCGGATCCAGCTTGCCTGCTGCTGCCATGGCGGTGATGTCGGTGCCGAAGGTGTCCAGTGCAAGCGTATCGCCTCCGCTCCGTGTCGTGGTGGTAGTATCGCCTCCGCCGGCATTCTGTTCGGGGGCGTCGCCGGAGCCTCCGCCCGTCCCGCTATTCCCTGGAGGCGGAGAGGATTCGTCCTCTTCGTCGTCGAAGTCGTTGTCTTGGTACCCGTCGAGGATCCCCATTTCGGAAGGAGACTTCCCTTCGGAGGGGCTGCGCTGTCCGAAGTAATCCGACAGGATGGTGTCGTATTTTATACCTTGTTTCATAAATATCTTTTGTACTAAGCTCTCCTGTGTCGAGTTGAGAATACTCAGCAACAGATGGACCGGGCTGACGGCCTCGTCTTCCATGTCGGCACAGATGTCTGTGGCATCATTGATAGCCTCCCGAGCCGAAGGGGTGAAGATGGGCAATCCCTCGGGCGAAGCAGGCAAACTCTCGGCGATGGCTTCCAACTCGATCAACCGTTTGAGTTCGTACAGGTTGATCCCATAGTGCCGCATGATGTCGATCGCGCCGTTGTCTCCGTCGCGAATGATACCGAGTACGAGCATATCCTGCGTCACGGCCACGACGCCGAGACGGGTTGCCTCCTGATAGCTGTACTCCAGACTGTTGCGGAATGTTTGTGTAAAGTCGTATGCCATCTCTAAATACGTATTGCAATTATCGTGCCGCAGGATTCGGATTTATCCCTTTAGGCATAACAATGGCCGTTTGGCGGGTGTTCAATGCCTCCTCGTCTGTCATAATGACCGATGCGAAAGCCCGATTGGCTGACAGGCCTCAGTCTCCAACAGGCCGGGAAGAACTTATACCGATCGCTCGGCACAGACTTTCCGTTCTTGAAAAATAATAAGAAAAAAGCTTTTTACCTCCGGATGAATCCACAGTCACAGATCTGCTATTGCATAGGGAGTGAGCCGAAGTCTGCAGTTTGCTGGAAATTTGATTGTCGAACCGAAAATGCCGAGATTGCGGTTCGTAAATCCTGAAAAACACGCGCGTAAAATTTTTCGCTGTGGCGCGGGAAGTAAAAAATTCTCGAGCCACAGCGAAAAAAATCTCGCGCCACGTTTTTCGGAGCATGGAATGAGAAAATTCACGAGCCTAAACCGTTTGGAGGCGACAGCTCTTTCTCTGTCATGAATACGGATGAGATGCCCCAACGGATGGGGTAGCGAGATGGTTGTAATGTCGGATTGTAATTTTTTTGCGGAACTTCTTGCAAGTTTGGGATAATCCACTACCTTTGCATCACGAAAAACGAAAGGCTTTCTTAGCTCAGTCGGTTAGAGCATCTGACTGTTAATCAGAGGGTCCTTGGTTCGAGCCCAAGAGAAAGCGCAGTCACAAGACGTTTTTCTATTCTTCCTTAGCTCAGTTGGTTAGAGCATCTGACTGTTAATCAGAGGGTCCTTGGTTCAAGTCCAAGAGGAAGAGCAAACGAACAAGACCGAAAGTCCGAGAGGGTTTTCGGTCTGTTTTGTATGGCAGAGGAAGCTCTGCGGTATATGCCGTTTGTTTTCGCACAGCCCGTTCGGTAGAGATTTCAGCGCGTAAAGAAGAATTATGTCATCCCAACAGATCCAAGCATTAGAATCGGAAAAGATACCCAAACTGCTGTTTCACTATGCTCTGCCGGCAGTGGTGGGCACAACAGTCAATTCGCTATACAACATCGTAGACCGTATCTTCATCGGGAACGGGGTGAGCGAATATGCCTTGTCGGGCTTGGCTATCACCTTCCCGATCCTGATCTTCCTGATGGCCTTCGGTATGCTGGTGGGAGCCGGTGCGTCCGTGCGAGTCTCCATCCTGCTGGGGAGAAAAGACATAAAAGGGGCCGAACACACACTGGCCAATGCCATCTTCCTGACCTTCTTCACACAAGCCCTGACCATTATCCCCTGCTATATCTTCATGGAACCGCTGCTTCGGCTGTTCGGAGCCAGCGAACGTACGTTGCCCTACGCCATGGAATACCTCCAATACGTGGTTCCTGCGAATATCTTCTCGGCTCTGAGCTTCGGCTACAATGCTATCATGAGAGCTTCAGGCTATCCGCGCAAAGCCATGATCACGATGATTATCGGGGCTATGACGAACGTGGTGCTGGACTACATCTTCATCTATCCGTTGGGGATGGGGATAAGCGGAGCCGCCATAGCGACAGTCATCTCCATGATAGTGTGTTCGGTCTACGTCCTTTCGCACTTTTTCCGTAAGGACAGCATCGTACGTTTCCACCGTTCGGCTTTCCGCCTTTCGATGCCCGTGATCGGTGGCATCACGGCTATAGGGGTAGCACCCTTCGCCATGCATCTTACAGGGAGCCTTGTGAATATCATCATGAATCGCTCCTTCGTATCCTATGGTGACACGCCGGAGACTACCGATTTGGCCATCGGAGCATTCGGGATTATCAATGGCTATGCCATGCTCTTTTTCATGATTATCATCGGTGTGGCTCAGGGGATGCAGCCGATCGTGGGCTTCAACTACGGGGCTAAGAATCTGGGACGAGTGAAGTCGGCCTATCGCTACAGTTGTGGCGTCAATCTACTGGTCAGCTTTCTCGGTTTTGCTCTGGCTATGCTTATGCCGAGGACGATCGTGGGGCTGTTCACCGATAGCGAACAGATGATAGCGCTATCTGCTCCGGCTCTTCGCACGGCCTTGATCGGGCTTTCTTTGGTCGGCTTTCAAGTCACCACGACCCAATTCTTCCAAAGCATCGGCTTCAGCCATAAGGCTATTTTCCTGAGCCTGACGCGCCAAATCATCTTCCTGATTCCCTGTTTGCTGATTATCCCCCGATTCATGGGGTTGGACGGCGTGTGGTGGAGTCTGCCGATCAGTGATCTGGCCTCGGTCGTTTTGGCTTTTGTGCTGATTACCATACAGATGAAGCATTTCAATCAATCGAAAAAAACTACTTTCGCCGAGTAATCATCTTACAGAACCGAATCCTTTTCATGACTCAGATAATCTTACCGGAACGATGAAAGTATTTCTCGAAGCCTTCCTCCTGCAATATCTTCTCACCCTCTACATCGCATACCGAGGAGGACAGGCGCTGCCGCAAAAGAGCCTTTGGCGCAAAGGTTTTCACCTTCTGATGGGTGTAGTATTCGCCCTGTATCTAATAGGGTTTGCCGGCAACAGGGTTTTGCCCGATGCCGTGATGAGCTGTATTATGTCTGTCACGGGGTTCTGGTTTGTCATGTCCATTTATGCCATGTTTGCCATGGTGATCGTAGAGATTGCCCATGTCGTGGACAGGCATTTCCTGCACAGATTCGACAGGCTGTCCGAAAGAGTGCAGGCTCGCATCCGATTGGGGCTGTTCGTTCTCATAGGTTTGTATTCGGCTCTGATCGTGATACATGGTCTGAATATCGTACGCTATCCGGTTGTAAAGCATATGGACATTCGTTTGGACAGGCCGGCCATAGATGGAAGGCAGTCCATGAGAGCAGCCCTGCTCACGGATATTCATATTAGCGAGACGGTGACGGCCGGCCATATCCGCGAGATGGTGGAGAGGACTTTGGCCGAACGTCCGGATATAGTCCTGATCGGTGGGGATATGATCGACTATCATGGCAGATATGCTCGTCGGGACAGCATCACGGAGTATATGCGCCGCCTTCAGGACGAGACGCCTATGGGAGCATATTATGTGCTGGGCAATCATGAATACAGGGCGGACGAAGTAGAGAAGCGGGAGTGGTTCCGTTCGATCGGCCATCTGGTGATCGATCAGGTTGTCACCCCGGGCAATGCTTTCTATCTGATAGGACGGGACGATAGCACGAATGTCTTCCGTGCTCCGTTACATGAACTTATGCCATATGTCGATACCACTAAGGCCTCTATCCTGCTCGATCATCAGCCGCACAAGCTGGACAGCGTGGCGATGACTGGTGTGGATCTGGCTCTGTACGGGCACACGCACAACGGACAGATCTGGCCGTTTACGATTCTGACCCGACTGGCTTTTGAAAAATCATGGGGCTATCTTCGCAAAGGGCATACGCAGTTCTATGTCAGTTCAGGAGCAGGAGCGGCCGGACCGGCTATTCGTGTTTTCACGGAGAGCGAGATCGTCATTCTGAATATTCGGTTTGCCCCCGAAAACAAACAGGCTCGTTAGTCTTCCGAAAAACGAACAGATACAATTAACCCCAGGAACCACCACGATGGCAGATTCTTGGGGTTAGCGTTTTTTAGCGATCCGTATCGCGAAGTTCCTGCCGCAGCATCCTTACGCCTTCCGTGGCAGGAGCCTGGATATACCGGATGTCTTGCCGGGAGGTGCTGCGTACGGGTTTGGGATCGATCAGGTAGATGGGGCAGTTGCGAGGAGCATAATTCAATAGTCCGGCAGCCGGATAAACGTTGAGAGAGGTTCCGATGACAACGAGAATGTCAGCCTGCGTTACCTCTTCGATGGCCGGCTCTATCATCGGAACGGCTTCTCCGAACCATACAATAAACGGCCGTAGCTGACAGCCGTCGGGTGCCAGATCTCCCACATGCAGATCGGGATTGGTCGGGTCTACGGGATAGAGTACACTGTCTGTGGCCACAGATCTGTTCTTCATCAGCTCTCCATGCAGATGAATGACGTGCGTGCTGCCTGCTCTCTCGTGCAGATCATCCACATTCTGTGTGACGATCCTCACATCATACTCCTTCTCCATTTCTGCCAGGCCGATATGGCCTGCATTCGGTTTGCAACCGGCATAGTCGCGTCGGCGTGCATTGTAGAACTTGAGGACGAGGGCAGGATTGCGCCTAAACCCATCGATAGAGGCCACATCTTCGACGGGATAATTCTCCCACAATCCGTTGGCATCACGAAAAGTCGATATGCCGCTTTCGGCACTCATGCCTGCGCCACTCAAGACGATGAGTCTTTTCTTATTCATGTTATATCCTTCGTTTAGGGGTTTATTGACAAAGATAAAGAGAAGTCCCCGTATATTTGTCTGCAATTATCAGATAGTTATGACTACCAAGGGGAGACATACCGCCGTCGATGTCCTGCGAGTTCTGGCCGGATTGATGGTAATCGGCATCCATACTTCGGGAGAATACGTTCTCGAAGGAGTGGCTGAGGGTACAAACTTTATAGCCGGTCTATGCTGGGAAGCGGTCGTTCAGCCGGCCGTTCCTCTATTCGTTATTATCAGTGGGGCTTTCGTCTTGGGACGCAATGAGACGTGGGGAGATTTCTATCGGAAGCGAATACCGCGACTGCTGGTACTGCTTGCCTTTTGGCTCCCGTCCTATTGGCTATGGATGTGGCTCAAAGGAGATGATATAGGTTCCTATCTTGCTGGTTTTTGGCAGGGACGCTCGTTCGTTCATCTGTGGTATGTGGTGATGCTGCTGGGACTGTATGCGGTCGTTCCTCTGCTCAACGAAATAATCCGCAGGTGCGAAGCCGGTGGAGAGAAGGCAGCTCGGAAACGACTTTGGACACTATCCACCATATTGCTGCTGCTGGGGATATTGTCCAACACCTACGATTACGTACTCGGCTACAACCGCTTTTTCCCCTTTCTCTGGCCGGATTATCTGGGATATTTCCTCGTAGGTTATACGCTGAGGAGCCATGCTCCAAAGCGTTCTTTACCGGCTCTTTCCCTGTACGGACTCTCTACAATTTGTCTCTTCTTCGCCAGTCGGCACGCTTTCGAGCACGGCGAAGGGCTATACTTCTACCGTAATCTCTCACCACTGATTGTTCTTTCTGCTGTCAGTCTCTTCGCGTTCTTCGTTTCTTGGGGAGAATGTGGAGGAAAATTGGCACGGATCGGGAAGATCCAAGGGGATATTTTAGGGATTTATCTGGTGCACATCGCTGTGCTGAACGTGGTGACAAAGATACTTGTACTCGCCACCCCCGGCCTGATGCAAAGCGCATGGCTCAACATACCGGTTCGTGTAGGATTGGTTTTCTTCGTCTCTTGGGGAGTTGTACGGCTGATGAAGCGGTTGCCGATATGCCGCCATTTGGTGTAGGTCAGTCCGAGATCGGTTCTATCGTACCCGTTTCTTCGACCTCTCTGTATCGTTCGCCCGTCTCAGGACAGACTGCCATCCCCCTGTCATCGAACAACAAACGGTGACCGGCACGGCTTACCCAACCGATTCGGCGGGCAGGATTGCCCACAACCAAGGCGTAAGGCGGTACATCTCTAATCACCACCGCTCCTGCTCCTACCATGGCATAAGCTCCTATCGTAATACCACAAAGGATAGTGGCGTTGGCTCCGATGGAGACGCCTTCGCGCAAATGAGTGGGGCGGTATTCGGATTTTCTTTCAATAAAGGCGCGAGGATTGATCACGTTGGTAAATACACAACTCGGTCCGAGGAATACGTAATCTTCGCATACGACACCACTATAGAGGGAAACGTTGTTCTGCACCTTACATCCGCGTCCCAATCGTACTCCCGGCATTATAACGACATTCTGCCCGATGTTGCAATTCTCTCCGACCTCGGCTCCGCCCATCAAGTGAGAGAAGTGCCATACGCGTGTACCTTGGCCAAGCACACAACCGTCTTCTACTATCGCTGTGGGATGAATCATAAAGACCTGCGTATCAATTGGCGATCAACTGTTCGGCACGTTCTACCGACGAACGAAACGAGGCATTCATCTCCATCTCGTTCGTCACGCAGCGACAGCCGTGGAGTACGGTGGCATGGTTACGCCCACCCATCAGTTCGCCGATAGCCGACAAGGACTGAGCCGTATGCTTCTTGGAGAGGAACATGACCACCTGACGTGCCTGTACAATATCCTGCTTCCGGCTCTTGCTTTTCATCTGCTCTATCTGCACCTGAAATACACGGCTGACAGCCTGCTGGATGCACTCGATGGTGACTTCCTTTTTCTCCAGTCTGACAGCTTGGCGGACAATCCGTTTGGCAAAGGTCAGGTCGATTTCCTTACCCACAACCACCGAATTTGTAATCAAGGATACGAGGGTGCCTTCCAGTTCACGAACGTTGTCGCAGACATTCTCGGCGATAAAGTTCAGCACCGATTCGTCCAGCCGGACTCCGCTCTGGAGCGTACGCTGCTGGAGTATCTCGCGACGCAACTTCAAATCCGGACGTTCTATCTTGACACAAGTAGCACCGGCCATACGAGTAACCAACCGCTCCTCCATCCCGTTAAGGTCTACAGGAGGTTTGTCCGACGTCAGGACTATCTGTTTGCCGAGCATATAGAGGTGATTGAACACTTGGAAGAAAGCCAGTTGTGTTTTCTTCTTGCCGATCAACCATTGGATGTCATCGATGATCAGTACATCCACCTGCTGATAGAAGGCGATGAAGTCATTGATCGTCCCCATACGGGCTGCCGTAGTGAACTGCATCTCGAACAAATGGCTCGATACGTATAGTACTTTCAACCGGGGGTGCATCTCTCTGACACGAAGGCCCAAGGCATGGCACAGATGCGTCTTGCCCACACCGGAAGCTCCATATATAAAGAACGGATTCATCGGCGTATTGCCCGGGCTGGCGGCGATGGCTTCAGCCACTGAGCGAGCTACATAGTTGCATTCGCTCTGGTAGAAGTTGCGGAAATTGAGCCTGCTGTTGAGCTGCGTGTCGAAATCCTGTGCCTCGCTATGCGTAGCCGTACTGGGCATGTGCCTGTGTAGCAAATTGGCATCGAACTGTTCGGCTGCCTGCCCACCGCCGGCACAACCGGCCAATGTCACCGTGCCGGGATATTTGGGCGAACTGTTGTCCACAAGGGCATTGTACTGTAATGATGCGTTGGGACCTATGACACGCCCCAGCACCGTACGCAGCTGCTCTACGAAATTGCCTTCCAAAAACTCACAGAAGAACTGACTCGGCACTTGTAAGGTAAGCGTATCGCCCTCAATAGATACCGGCACGATAGGCAAGAACCATGTGCGGTATGCTCGCTCATCTACAATATCCTGAAGGATGCGAAGACACGCGTCCCATATTTCGTTTACGTCGGTCGAGTGGTAGTTCATCTAAAAATTATCATTTTGGGAGCGGTTATTCATTGCTCCTTTAGGGATAGCAAAGGTTCAAACAAAAGAGCAAAAAAACAATCGGCAAAAAGTGTAGTATAATTCAGAAGAACTGTATCTATATTGTTTTCAGGCGGTTATAACCCCGAGATATAAACAACGAACGAAATACCTGTATACTTCTGTTTTTCAGGATATTGCGGTTTTTTCGACTGATGAATAATGGAGTTATCAACAACCAAGCTGCATGCCCGATTTGTTTGTGTACAAAGAGGTTGCGAGCCAAGAGCGAAAAATTTTTCAACAGGGCTTTTATTTACAATGAATCGAAATAAGGGAAATACGTAGTCCCCCCCTAAAATTGAGTACAGACTGTGGAAAAATGGCATCTTCGGATACCTATCTTCGCATCTCGGTACAGATGTGTCCGACCAGGAACAAAAATATCATAGACCGAGGAATCCCGAAAACATCCTGCACGGGAGATCCATATCTTTTGAAATTCGATGTGTAAGGTACCGAAAGGGAAATTTCATTGACGCTCCTTGCACATGCTAAAAAATCGCGGTTTATCACGCCGAAAAACGCGGTCTGAGAATTTTTTCGTTTTGGTTCGGGAATGAAAAAATTCTCGCGCCGGAACGGAAAAATTCTCGCGCCACTTTTTCAGAAAACACGAACCGCATTCCGGTCAATTCCCGCACCGGAATAGAAAGAACCACGGAGACAAGGAGGGAAGAAAAAGCAGATGATTCTGCTTGCTCTTAATCTTAAATAGAGGAGAAGGAGGGGAGCTTATTTGGACTATCGTCCGATTGCTTTGCGGAGTTGCAGGGGTGTATTGCCGAGCATCTTGCGGCAGAAAGCACAGAGGTAACTCACGGAGGAGAAGAGGTTCTTGTCCGCTATTTCCTTGAGAGACAGAGACGGATCGGCCAAGTCCGAGTAGATATGCTTGGCTCGCTCTTCGTGCATCCATTTGAGTGGCGGACAGCCGAATTCCTGATTGAAGTGACGCTTGAAAGAACTGAGCGACAGATTCATTTTGGCTGCAAGCTCTTCTACCGATCGGCACTCCAAATGGTGTCGGAATACGAAAGCGCGAAACCCCTTGTTCTGACAGTGGAATGAGGAGAGAAAGTTGTCTAAGAGCGCCTTCTCGTAGCGTGAGCGCAAGATGCAGAAGAGTTCGCGCAGTTTCAGCTCGAATATCTCGGACGAAGTGGGCATTTCTGATAAATATCCCATCACAGAGTGGAGCCACGAGTTCAGCATTGTCTCTCGTTGCAAGGAGGAGATGTGAACGATCTCAGTTCGTCTCCGGCATTCTTTCTTATTGCCCGAGGAGGGACAAATGCCGAGGCATAAATGGAGTGTGGGGTGGAAATAAAAGCAGATGAGCGTAACCGGTCCTTTTTCGGCTCTAAGTCTTATACGCAGATTGGCAGCTAAGAGAACGACATTATCTCCCGATAATTGCGAATTGCCGGATTCTCGCCCAACGAATACGGCCGGCTCTCCTTTGAGCAGGAAGAGCAAAGCATGGCTGTCTTTGGTCCAGATTTCCAAATCAGCTCCTTGTCCTATCGTATGGAGTTCGGGCAATCCGGACAGAGCAGTGGTCGGTCGGCTGTTGTTCAGGAAGCCATTTGGCTTTTCTTTGGGAGAGACAGGCTGACAGATATGAATGCTCATAAGGAGGATGGTCGGGCGTTATCTTTGGCAAAGCGAGCTATTATGCAACGGGCAGCCTTGTCCGACGCATTGTCCGTGCCGATGCTTTTGCGGATGCAGTCGTATCCGGACAACTGCGCTTGTCGCTCTGCGGAGGAAGTATCAAGGAGCGGAGAGAGGCTTGCGGCCAACCTTTTCTCCGTGAACAAGGCTCCGAAAAGCTCGGGCACTACAGCCCTGCCGGCAATGAGGTTGGTCAGCGAGATGAAAGGTGTACTAAAGCAATACTTGAAAATCAGATTGGTCAGTCGGCCTCCTCGGATATAATAGCATACGACCTGCGGCGTACCGATCAGGGCGGTTTCGAGCGTAGCCGTTCCGGAGGTTACGAGGGCTGCTTTGCTCTCTCGCAGTATTTCATACGTATGTCCGAATACAACGGGAACAGAGTCGTCGGGCAAGAACGGGACGTAGTCCTGCATCGTCAGCCCGGGGGCACCGGCTATGACAGGTCGGTAGTCGGGGAATTGCTTCATCACCCGTAGCATCACGGGCAAATTCTCCTTGACTTCGAGCAAGCGACTCCCACAGAGAAGAGCTACTTGACGAGAATCCTTGACTGAATGCTCCTGCTCTTCGATCGTTGGCCGCATGTGCTGCTTCACGGCATCGTAGCACGGATTGCCTACATAGACGACAGGAAAATCGTGTTGGGCAAAAAAATCTTTCTCGAAAGGCAAGATGCAGAGCATGAGATCGACGTATTTCTTCAACGTCTTGATCCGCCAGGATTTCCATGCCCAGACCTTGGGCGAGATGTAATAGACGATCGGCTTGCCAAGCTCTTCGCGTACAAACGGAAGCACGTAGCGCATATTGAAGCCCGGGTAGTCTACTGCGATGACAACGTCGGGGTTAAAAGCTCGCATCTGCTCCTGCACATGCTCTCCTGCGCGCCGAATGACGCCGAGGTGGGTGAGTACCGGAATGAAGCCCATGAAGGCTACTTCCCTGTAATGAAAGATTGGCTGCTCCCCGGTCGCCTCGGACAGAAAATCCCCTCCCATGAAAGCAAATACAGCCTCCGGATCGTGCTCTTTCAAGGCACGAACCAGATTGGATCCATGCAGGTCGCCCGAGGCTTCGCCGGCTACGATGAAATAGCGCATAGGCAATAGGGAAAATCAGGGAAAGGGGGAGAAGAGATCAGTCAAGCTCCTTGAGAAGCTCTTCCAAAACAGGCAGATAACGTCTGGAAGTCATGTTCAACTTGATGGGAGATAGCGTAACGTAGCCCGCACGCATCAGCTCCAAATCGCCCTCTATGGTTCCTTTGTTGATCTGACGTCCCGTCATCCAATAGACGGCATTGCCGCGTGCATCTTCGGACGCCATGTATTCGTCGACAAAGCGACCGTCCGTGACGGCGCAAGGCTTTAGCCCCAAAGGTTTTCCCTTCGGAACATTCATGCTTAGCATCGTGTCCTGAGGCAAGCCATTCTTCAGGATCATACGACTGACAAGCACGGCATAGGCCGTGGCATGACTCATATCGCAGATCTCGCTATGGTCGTCGAGCGAAACGGCCAGAGCCGGTACATCGCATACACATCCTTCCATTGCAGCACCCACCGTGCCGGAATAGATTACGCAGATGCCGGCATTGTTGCCGTGATTGACCCCCGTAACCAGCAGATCGGGCTTGCGCTCCTTGAATACCGTATTCATCGCCAGCTTCACGCAGTCCGCCGGCGTTCCCGTACAACTATACACGGTATAGCCTTCCTCTCTGTGCCGAAGCTTGAGCTTGATGGGCAGAGTGGAGGTAATGGCAGCCGAAGCTCCGGATCGTGGCCCGTCGGGAGCTACGATCGTGACATTCCCCAATGAGCGCAGGGCCTCTGCCAGCTCGCGGACGCCTTGTGCTCGAAAACCATCGTCATTCGAAACTAAAATTTCAATCGGCTCGGCTTTCATTTTTTGTCTTCTTCTTCAGGAATAATGCCACTAAGCTTCACGATAAAGCGAAGTGCGGAATAGGAAGGGATGGCTATGAGATTTGCGCCCGATGCAGGCACTCCCGTTTCTCCATAGGCCAGATACCAGGGGACAATGAACTCGCACTCGTCTCCGATGACCATATTCTGCAAAGCAATGCGGAAGCCGGTAATCGCCTTATCCTTCTCATTTCTGTAAAGTGTGATACGCGCCGGCTTTTCGGAGTTATAGTTTCCGTCCACCATGATATTCCCTACCAAACGGTACGTTTGATAGTGGACCTCCACACGGGAGGTAGCGATCGGATGCTCTGTGCCCGTACCGTTTGTTATCCAGCGCATGTAAACGTATGCGGTCGAACCATCGACAGATGCTTTCTTGAAGTTGGTGCTGTCTGCATAGGCGTTGAAGGCCACTTCGTTGTCGTGGCGACGCTGTTTTTCCTCATTCGGCCTTTTCTCGCACGAGGAGAAAACAAGGAGGACGTTTACCAGCATCAGCCCAAGGGCCACCATGATGATATTCTTTTTCGTTTTCATAGGTCTATCTTTTTGAGCAAGCTCTTGAGGCTTACATATTCCGAGATAATAGCATTCAAACGGCTGATCTCCACGCGCTCCTGCTCCATCGTGTCGCGATAGCGGATAGTCACGGTATTGTCTTCGAGCGATTGGTGATCCACCGTGATACAGAAAGGAGTACCGATGGCATCCTGACGGCGGTAGCGTTTGCCGATAGAGTCCTTCTCATCGTATTGGCAGGCGAAGTCGAAACGGAGGTCGTGGACAATCTCCCGAGCCTTCGTATCAAGACCATCCTTGCGAACCAGAGGCAGTACGGCCAGCTTCACGGGGGCCAACGCTGCGGGCAACTTCAGCACTACGCGCATCTCGCCGTTGGAAGTCTCCTCTTCGCAATACGATCCGAAGAGAATCGTCAGGAACATTCGATCCAGTCCGATGGAGGTTTCCACCACATACGGCACGTAGCTCTTGTTCAGTTCGGGATCGAAATACTGCAGTTTCTTGCCGCTGAACTCTTCATGGCGAGAGAGGTCGAAGTCTGTCCGACTATGGATCCCTTCCACTTCTTTGAAGCCGAACGGCATCTCGAACTCAATATCGGTGGCAGCATTGGCATAGTGTGCCAGCTTGTCATGATCGTGGAAACGGTATTTGTCGTCTCCGAAGCCGAGGGCACGGTGCCACTGCATACGGAGTTTTTTCCACTTCTCGAACCACTGCAGCTCTTCACCCGGTCGGACGAAGAACTGCATCTCCATTTGTTCGAACTCGCGCATGCGGAAGATAAACTGACGGGCTACGATCTCATTGCGGAAGGCCTTGCCTATCTGACAAATTCCGAAAGGGATCTTCATTCGTCCCGTCTTCTGTACGTTCAGAAAATTGACGAATATACCCTGAGCCGTTTCGGGACGGAGATATACCTTCATGGCACCATCGGCCGTGGAACCCATCTCCGTGGCAAACATCAGGTTGAACTGGCGTACCTCTGTCCAGTTGCGCGTGCCGCTGATCGGACAGACGATCTCGCAGTCGAGGATAATCTGACGGATTTCCTCCAGATTGTTGTCGTTCAGTGCAGCAGCAAAGCGTTCGTGTATCTGATCTCGCTTCTGCTGATATTCGATCACACGGGCGTTGGTGGCACGGAATTGAGCCTCGTCGAATGCATCGCCGAAGCGTTTGGCTGCCTTGGCTACCTCCTTCGCTATTTTTTCGTCTATTTTGGCCAAATGATCTTCCACGAGGACATCCGCACGATAACGCTTCTTGGAGTCCTTATTATCTATGAGTGGATCATTGAACGCATCCACGTGTCCGGAAGCCTTCCAGATCGAAGGATGCATGAAGATGGCGGAGTCGATACCTACCACATTGTCATGCAGCAGGGTCATGCTTTCCCACCAGTAGCGTTTGATGTTGTTCTTCAGTTCAGAACCGTATTGTGCATAGTCGTACACAGCAGCCAGACCGTCGTATATCTCGGAAGAGGGAAAGACGAAGCCGTATTCTTTGCAGTGTGAGACTATTTTTTTGAAGAGATCTTCCTGTTGTGCCATGCTATCTTGATGTGTGAATCTTATTGTATTCCTACGTTTTACCTCGCGAAAATAATCCTTTTTCTTCAATACTGTCCCAACCGATTTGAGGAGCCGGCACAGTCCGATCAGCCTTCGACGCATTTCCCCGAAGGTATCCGAATGGCTGTAAGATCAGGTTGCACCTCTTTCCTTGTTTATCGGGGAGCTCTTCCCCTCGGCTCTCATCATGAGCAGAAGCGGGCAGTTCGTTGGGAGGAAAGGCCCTACAAGGTTTTTGCGTTACCGTGATTTACGGCTGATTTCTTTTGGGTTTCCCGATCCGAAAAACGTGGCGCGTAAACTTTTTTCTTTTGGCGCGGGAATGAAAAAAATCTCGCGCCAAAACGAAATTTTTCTCGCGCCACTTTTTCAGAAAACACGCGCCGGAATCGGAGCATTTTAGGTTCGTAATTGCCAAAGCTATCAGCCACGAACGCCCCCCACCCCACCCCATGCCCAAGCTACCCTATCGGACAATACGGGCCGCTCCACAGCCCCCAAGCTGGTCATTTCGGGGATTGCAAGCACTAATTACACTTGCTTTTATCCTCAATTTTAGCAAGTTTGTTCGACATCATATAAGCGCATTATTAATTTAAGAAAATAGTTAATATAAGTTAGCAAGAATAAACTCACGTCGATCGATATAACCAAAAACCATGAACTCAACTACATCGAATGCAGTTCGAATAAGCTGACCGAACTGAACGTGACCGGCATGGACAAGCTGATCGTGATTTCCTGTCAGGACAACAAGATATCCAAACTCGATATAAGCAATAAGCCCGAACTCTATTTCATCTCCGTAGCCAAGAACAATATCAAAGAGGCCGAAACGGAAGAGATCGTGAAGAATCTCTGCCTCAAATGACACTACAATCTCCCGGCGCACTCTTTGCAGCAGTACTATCTGCATCCGAAGGCAATATCATGACCCCGGATCATGTAGCTCGTGCAAAAGCTAAAAAATAGGATGTAATGGCTTGGAACGGATCGGCATGGGTGGAGTATGAAGGAACGGCAACGTCCTTGAACTCAGTAGAGGCTGCTCCCTCCCGCCTTGCAGCGCGCTACTCTGACGGCATGCTCCATTTGGAGAATCTGATCGTAGGACAAGCAATCCGTGTATATGGCATGAATGGACGTCTGGCATTTGAAACGATGGCCACATCGGGGTCGATGACCATCTCCTGCGGTATGCGTCTCGGTTTTTACCTGATCAGCAACGGACCAGATCGCACGGCCAAACTATTTATCGGAGAATAAAATAATCTTCCCCAAAGGGACTGCGCGCCTCGCAGCTGAAGCTACAGCCTTTTCCTGCCGGAGGGGATCATATAGATAAAAAGAGGATGTCAGAAGATCCAATGCCCACTAAGGATCGGATTTGCATCCTCTTTTTCTACAGACTTTGAAGCACCTTTTTGACTAACGGGAGATGGCCATGATCAAGCACACAAACGATCATGTCCTAAAGCGAGCCAAAACCCTGCACACGGATGCGAAATGTGTGCAAAAAGAGAAAAAGCCTAACGAAAAGCATGGTTATTCGGATTTTTTATTACACCTTTGAGGCAAATTTTTTTCAGCGGCAGACTCGGGAGCGCTCTTTCCCATGACCTTTCAGCGTAGAGCCGACTGCCTAATCTTATTTTAAAACAGGAACAGAAATATGTCGAAAAAATCGATCCTTCTGCTTTGCTGTTCGCTGTGCTTCATTTCTGCAACCCAGGCTGTGACCCCGGTCCGAAATGTGCGCAATAACCAAGTGAAAAGCAAAGCAAAGACCGAACGTACAAAGCCTTCGGACTCTGTACGCTACTTGGGCAACATGGTTGCCGATCGACTCGAGTTCCGCAACAAGATTTCTTCTGAAAAAGAGGTAAGGAATGCCGAATACGAAAGTCGGCTGGCGATGGAAGCCCTTAATTACCCCGCCATAGATTTATATGGTGAAGATTCTTGGAGCGAGTATGTGAACCCCTTTGTGGGCGCACGAACCGATGTCGAAATTCCGGACTCCTACGACATTGACTGCTCTTCGTTCGTGATGCCCGTCGAAGATAAGCAGGTCACCTCTGAATTTGGCTACCGCCGGCGTTTCGGGCGGATGCATTATGGTATTGATCTTTCAGTGAATCGTGGCGACACGATACGAGCAGCCTTCGACGGGAAAGTTCGTGTACGCAGCTACGAAGGTCGTGGATACGGCTACTACGTAGTCCTGCGTCATCCGAATGGTCTGGAGACAGTGTATGGACACATGAGCCGCCAATTGGTGGAGGAAAACCAGATCGTTCGTGCAGGACAACCGATCGGATTAGGTGGCAGCACAGGACGTAGCACAGGACCTCATCTCCATTTCGAGACTCGTTTTATGGGTATCCCCATCAATCCGAGCACCATTATCGACTTCGGCAATGGAGTACCCCTCAGAGACGTCTACACATTCAAACGAGGAACCAACTCTCGTTACGCCAAAGCCTCTCCGGCACCTTCGCGCTACGCCAAGAAAGGCAAGCGAGACAGACGAGCATCTTCTCCAATGACCTACAGAATCAAAAAGGGCGACACATTGGAGAAAATAGCCAAACGACATGGTACTTCCGTAAAGAAGCTCTGTGCGACTAACGGCATCAGCCAAAACAAGGTTTTGACTCCGGGTAAAGCTTTGAGAATCAAATAAAACGCTCTCGGAGAAAAAAAGAAAAAGGGGCTGTGTCAAAATTCATTTTTGGCGCAGCCTCTTTTCTTTTCGGTTTGCGGTTGATTAAGCCACCGGCTTTAGGCTTTGAGGGATATTTTTATGTCTTTCGGGAGACCTTTGAAAAATATGGAGATGATTCAAACGCCGGAAGGGCTGATGCAGGTGCGTATACGAAACATTGTGTTGACTAAAAAGGTCGAAGGAGAAGAGCCGATTGAGTATTGAGCAAGGATTGTTAGCTATCCGGATGTGAACAAGAAGAAGTTGATTAGTCTACTGACTAACGATTTTGATCTAAATCCACGAGGCATCATTGATATCTACCACAAGCGTTGGGCTATTGAACTCCTTTTGAAGCAAATTAAGCAGAATTTCCCGTTGAAGCACTTCTATGGGGAGAGTGCCAATGTTATCCAAATTCAGATTTGGGTCACGCTCATTGCAAACCGGCTTTTGATGGTCATGAAGCGACAGGCCAAAAGGTCTTGGTGTTTTCGGGGCTGGCGACCTTAATGTGTATTGTACTGATGTATTATGTGGACTTTTATAGCTTGTTTGAACATCCCGAGAGCGATTGGGAGGCAATGTTTGAACCAAAAGAAGCCCCCCAACCAATGAAGTGCACCCAAAAAGTTAGACATAAAACTTTTTGGGTGTAATTTATTTATGAAGTATAGTTTTGCAGAGAAGTTCAATGTCATAAGTGAAATA